>JAGHZG010000145.1 GCA_017743275.1 Chloroflexota bacterium
CCCCTCGCTCACTGCCAAAAGCCTCGGCCCGAAGGCAAGCGGGAGAGGGGGGATGATGGCCGGGAGTTGATGGCACCAATCCCTGAAAAGGGTACGATTTTAAAGGATTCAACACGGTCTTGCAGCCTATGTAGGTTGTATCACAAAACCGCTTTTTGTCAAGTTCACGCGTTCTTTGGGGGCGCGTTCGGTAACGTTATCGTTTGACTTGAGAGGGGGGCCTCTTTCTCCTTTGTTGCCAGGCAGGGTTTGAGCGCCGGCTTGCGCAGAGGAGGGCTCCCGATGATGGCCTGATGGGATTCCTGCCTTACAACAGGCTGGAAAGGAGTCGCCATAGTCGCTGAAACTCATCCTCAAACCGGGCCGCCCGTTCCGGGACGCGCGCTTTCCAGGATTGAAGATACTCTGGAGCACTTTGGCCCCGGACGGAGAGATCGGGGTGGTCTGTCAGAACTGTCTGGGCCTCGGCAAAACGACTTGCCTGGCATAGGATCTGGAATAACAGGGAGGCTGGGGTGAGCCAGGTGAATGGGGAACGCCTTTCCACCTCCTCCAGAATCACTACCAGCATGTCCAACCGATGGAGTTTGTCCTGAGCATTCTTTATCCAGCGATTCACGATCTCAACCAGAACATTTCCTTCTATCCGGGGCTTCTTGAGATGCCTCCAGGAATCCATCTCCTCTCGGAGGGCCCTCCAGTTATCCAGGCAGCAGGCAAGCCGGTCGTTTCCCTGCAGGAGACCCGGGTGGGTTGTCAGGCGGTCCAGGACATCCGCTGCAGTGGTTGGGTTCGGGTCCTGGAGGAGATAAGGGAAGAGCACCTGGACCATCTCGGGCCAGAGAGGATCCCTGTCCACAACGACCTGGAGAATCCGCGCGGCCAGATGGGGGTGTTTCGCCACCGCGGGCGCCGTCTGATTCAGCAGGACCTGGTTCCCGGCGTTCATTCTTATCGCAATGGTTTCCAGCAGGATGGTCGGAGGGGACGCGTTCCGAGATGTGGTGGCCTCCAGCATTTCTACCATCAGGTCGTCGGGAAGTTTGCGAATCGTGCTGGGAGGCAAAAGGGGAATCCAGGAGGTCATTTGTCCAGGATCACACCCGATCTCTTTCATTTCCTGCAGCAGTTCGCTGGCATCCGTTCCGGACTCCAACTGCTTCCGGCACCAGTCCGGGGGCAACTGTCTCAGGAAGTTCGCCAGATGGGTCAGTTGGCTGCTGGATAGTGGCGCGCCTGCTACCCATGCCCGCAACAGGAACTCCGCGGCAAGTATCTCTTTGCCAGATTGGGCCATCAGATGATGGGCACCAGCCAGCAGGACCTGGGGGCTGGAGTCCAGAGCGGTCCCCAGGCGTCCCTCCAGTGCCCGAATCGTTTTCAGGGGCCATCGGGTCCATGTGTCGGGTTGGTCGGCCATCCACTTCAGGAGCGGTTCGTGCCCGGAGGTTGGGGCGATGTCCAGCCAGGCCAGTGCCGCCGCGTCCGGATGGGCGGTACGGGAGGTAGAGATTTCCTCCTCTATGTCCGACCACTGCCACGAGGAGAGGATTTTTCGGTATAGGGACTGTGCTTCTTGGGATGAGGTCTCGGCGAGGCGCGCCAGGCGCAACTGGATTTCGGTAACCTGCTGCTCCGTCAGCAGATCCCGGTGCTGGCCAATCAGAGCCCTCAGTCGCTTCAGCCCCCAGCTCATCCACTCCTCAGAACGGGGATCCTCCTCCTTCTCCCGGTCTATCGTCTGGATGACGTCGTACCAGATCTCTGCCTCCCGTTTCGGTTGGCCCTGGCGGGATGCCAGTTCTGCGGCCAGGGTCATCAGCGGAATCCACCAGTTCCGGTATTGCGGGTCCTCCAACCACTGGTCCACCATATGGACCAACCGCGTCCATTCCCACGACTCGCGGGAGAGGTGGACCAGGCGTTCTACCGTTGTCCCCACGTCTATTGGGGAGAGAGATGACCTTCCGGTCCAGGGCGTGTAGCCGCAGCCAGAGGGCGGCATGGTGTTCCGGGTCATCCTGGATCAGCCGCGCCAGGTAACTTTCCAGGTAGGCGGTGCCGGAGCGTCCCAGGGCATCCTCCTGCGCGATGGCGTCCAGCACCTGGTCCAGAAGTTGCGGGCTCGGAGGTTTCCGGTTACTGGACTCTATCTTTTCCATCAAGGCGACCGTTTCCGGCATCAGCCGTACCACGGCCTGTCGGCGCAGCGATACCGGATACTGCTGGAAGTTGAGGTCCGGCACACACACGCTGCATCCGTAGCACTTGCCGCCCACCACCACCTCGTTCGTCTTCAGGTAGCCCAGGAGCACCGCGCGCAGACATTTGCGTTGCTCCTGATTCACTCCAATGTAGTGGGTTAACAGATACTCAAAGTTGCTCCGATCGTTCTGCTGCCGCTCGTCGTGCAGGCGCATAAACTCTTTCAGGTACGCCGCCCAATCCGGGTACTCCAGCCCGGGGCCAGGCATCACTTCCCAGCCTGTGGGGAGGTTCAGCACGCGCCAGGGGAAATAATCGTCAAGAGATTGTCCTCCCCCTTTCGGTTGGGAGCGCGTCCATGCGCCAGCGTACGCTCGCCACTGGGTAATGTCATAGGGATTGGCGATGGACACCCATCGCGGCGCTTCCATCCACCAGAAGTCCAGCAGGGCCCCCTTCCAGTGCCCATCTTTGTCCGTATGGCCCTCACAGTACCGGATGTCGTTCAGCATGGAGGCGGTCTCCCGAAGGGAGAGACCCAACCGACGGGCCAGTTCTGTGATCTCGGTGTATTCCCCATCGGGCAGCAGGCGGCGCAGTTCCTCTGGCCCGACGCCCGCCTGGCGCAGGCACTCGCCAAAGTACGCGGAGGAGTTCACAATCTGCTGGGGCTGGTGGAGCCGAAAGCCGCGCAGCACCAGGCCCACCTCGTGGACCGAGCGCACCAGCGGCATCACCTGCCCCCCGATGGTGGGGCGGTTATTGAAGAGCACAGCCAGGATGCGCCCGATGTGTTTGCGCTTCTGGTTGTACAGATACCCCGCCTCCAGAATTTGTCGGTGTTCCGGGGACTCCCAGGTCCTGCCAGTGGGACGGGGTGGAAAGGTCGGCCACTGATAGGGCTGGCTCAGGCCCGCCAGGGAGGGTTGCCGGGAAATCTGGCCAAAGAACGCCATTACCTGATCGCTGGTGAAGTACAGGGCCCCGTTGACATGCAGCGGCAGGTCGCTCCGGAGAAAGGCGACCATCGCTTCCACGTCCTGACGCCGGACGAACCGCTGCTCAATGAAATACTGCTGAATCTCTCTATCCGAGGGGAGGTCGGTCCGGGAGAGCCAGACTTTGGGATCAACCCGGGTGATCTTCGGTTTGTCCTCGCTGAAGAGAAGCACCACGGTCGCCAGTTGACCGTCCCGTCCGGCCCGGCCTGCTTCTTGAAGGTAGGCCTCCAGGTTGGCCGGGGGTGACCGGTGGATGACCAGGCGAATATCGGGCTTATCCACGCCCATGCCGAACCCCTTGGTCGCCACCATGATGCGTTTCTGGCCGCTCATAAAGGCGCGCTGCTCTTCGGCGCGGAAACTCCGGCTGGCCGTTGCGTCGTCTGTTTCGGCGGTCGCCGCATTCGTTGCTCCTGAGGGCGACGCGTCGTCCAGAGCGCCGTGGTAGATCGCGATGGGTACTCCCAGTTGGCGGGAGAGATATTCAGCGAAGGGGGTGACGCCCGGGCTCACCATCCCTACGTTCTCGGGACGGGGATCGCTCTTCGGTGCTCCCATATCGCGCGGCTTCTCCGGTGTGCCACCGGTATGGGGCATAAAGACGATGGCGGAGCCGTTATCGCCCAAGCGGCGCAGGGCCTTCACGATATATTGCGCTTTTTCCTCCGTCGTGCGCGTCCGATGGACGACCAGGTTCAGTTCGGGCCGGTCTGCGGATTCAATGAAAACATTGCCGCCCTGGCCGATGTCCCGGGGGTCCAGGTCCAGTTCCAGGCAGATGTCCTCCCGCACCAGGGGGCTGGCGGTGGCTGTGACTGCGATCCGGCAGGGGTTGAGGCCAAAGTCCCGCAGGCGCTGGACAATGTTGAGGTAACTGGGCCGGAAGTCGTGCCCCCACTGGCTGATGCAGTGGGCCTCGTCCATCGCCAGGTAGCGGAAGCCCACCCGCTGGTCGGCCTGGCGCAGGGCGTCCAAGACGTAGCCCCGCTCCAGTTGTTCCGGGGTGGTGTAGAGAAGTTTGTAGTGCCCCAGGGCCAGCCGCCGCAGACGGCCCCAGCGCTCGTAGTAGGGAACGTCACCGTTGATAAAAGTGGTCAGGTGATCCAGGCCGTACCGGTCGCGGATGCGCTGTTCGTACTGGTCCAGCATCAGCGACTTGAGGGGGGAGACGATGACAGTGAAGCCGGGGAGCAGGATGGCCGGAAGGATGTAGCACTCGCTCTTGCCCCCGCCGGTGGCCGCGATGGCCAGGATGTCCCGGCCGCAGAGCACCTGGGCGAGGATCTGATGCTGGAACTCCCGCAGGGCCCGAAAGCTGAAGAGCCGGTGGGCCGCTTCATCCACCGCCGCCCGCACTTCCGGCGTATATTCGGGGAGGAAGGTCTCCGCCAGAGGCCATCTCTCCCCGGTGAGGAAGGAAGATTCATCGCGGACGTTCACGGTGTACGTTTGAGGATCCTGGGGATAGGGCTGCCGGAGGCGCAGATCCCGCAGGGAGAGCCACTGACCATACTGCAGGCGCGGGAATTGCATGCCGGCGGGTCGTTCTACGGCGATCCGGTTCGCTCCGCTGGGGCCCGGGCAGGCTTTGAAATACTCTCTCCACTTCGCGTCTTTGGGGTCATCGCAAGTTTCATCGGGATGCCCGGCCTGGATCTCCTTGCCTCGCCAGGTTCCGATGTACCGCAGGCTGAGGTGATCCACTTCCGCTTCCTTCAGGACTTCGGCGGAGATGGGCGCCGGGGGTGGGGAATCCACCGGGGCCGTGCTTTTTCGCAACATCGCGTATGCCCAGGGGAGACTCAGAACCGACCCGGCCGCCGGTCGGTGCAGGTACTCCCGGCGGCCGTGGGAGCAGGCCTGGCACGCTTCCGGCAGGTCTCGGCCGTACTCCTGGCCACACGGGCCCAGGGCCACCCAGTCCATCCGCTCCCGCAGGATGTTGTACCGCCAGCGGAAGACTTTTATGGCCGCGTCGGGAGAGGTTGGTTGCCATTCCACGCCGACCAGGATGGCGCCTTCCGGCAACCTGTCCAGCAACGTCCCCACCTGCGCCGAGCGTTCCCCGGGGTTGGTGATGAGGACCAGGTTGGGAGTCAGGTCGGTGGGAAGGGACCACTCCCGGGCCCACCGGGCCACCTGGGAAAGGCCGGGGAGCGCGGGGAGGTCCCTGGCCCGGGCCTCCAGTTGGTCGCAGAAGGCTGCCC
>JAGHZG010000146.1 GCA_017743275.1 Chloroflexota bacterium
GACGATGGCCGCCACCACCAGCGCGGCAACGGCGTCGGCCCGCAGCAGCCAGGGGCGGTACCGGGGGAACACGTCGGCCAGGCGCACCAGGACCAGCCCGACGATGACGACGGAACTGCTCCAGATGTCGGTGGAGAAGTGGAGTGCGTCGGCCTCCAGGGCCTGGCTGTTATAGCGGCGCGCGACCCGATAGAGGGCGCGCGAGCGGGTGAAATCCACCGCGATGGCCAGCCCCATCACCACGAAGGCCCAGACCGTGGCCTCCACCTCCACCGTTTTGAAGAGCAGCCGGTTGATCGCCTCGTAGATAATCCAGACGCATGTCACCAGTAGCAGGAGCGTCTCTATCAGGGCGGAGAAGTTCTCCACTTTCCCGTGGCCGAAGGGATGTTCCCGGTCGGCCGGGCGGCCCGAGGCGCGCACGGCCAGGAAAGTGATGAGCGCGGCCACCAGGTCCAGTCCGGAGTGGGCGGCCTCGGAGAGGATACCGAGACTGTTGGTCAGGATGCCGATGACCAGTTTAAACGCGGTGAGGAAAACCGCCGCCAGGACCGAACTGAGAGCGACCGCCCGTTTTTCTTTGTGAGCCTGAGCAGTTTCCGGCTTCATTGAGTATCTATGCTACCTCAAAATGGCGAGACGTCAAGTGGGGGAAGAAGAAGTAGGGGGCAGTGGCCTGGCCGCTGCCCCCTACTTCCTGCTTTACAGAGAGGTGGCAACGAGGCGGTATCGCCGGAGGGTTTCCATCAGGGAGGGGTTAACCTGAGCCATCACCTGCCGGAGCAGTTGACGGAGGGTGGCCTCGCCGAACCGCTCCCGCACCACGTCCTGCTGCGCCTGCAGGAAGCGCCGGTACATCTCCGCCAAGTCATCTGTGGAAAGCGCGGGCTCGGTCCGGTCCTCAATGCGGCTGAGGTTGAACCGAATGGGGAGAGGAGCGGCCCGATGGTTAACCTCTTCCTCACAGGAGAAATCATTCGGGGATGCCCGATACGGTTTGGTGGCCCGGCAGAGGAGTTCGGCGAACTCCCGGAACGTCCGCCGGAGGCGGATTTTGTCCATGTCCCCGGGACGGATCAGGCCGGCCTCGTAGAGGCCGTAGAGAACCTTGCTGGTCTCAAACTCCGTCAACCCGCAGACCTGAGCCACTTCTGCGACATTGCGCACCCCGTCCAGGCTCTCCCAGACCTGCCGTTCTTCCGGATGGACGTCCCACCCCTCCTCCAGGGAGATGTTGTCCCGGCGCTCAAAGATAACCTCCGGAGAGGGGACCACCCGCTGGATGATGGCCCAGTTGTCCACCCAGCGCGCGCCGGACAGGATGAGGTTTTCCGCGCTCATCTGGAGGATTCGGCAGCCCTCCTGGGGGCCCATCCGCTGGTCAAAGGTGAAGGCTCCCTCCTGCCAGCGGAAGAGGTCGTAGATGTCGTTCAGGACCTGGTCGGGGTCGCGCACGTCCCCCTCGGGTCGGCGGGAGGTGGCGCAGACCGGGCGCCCCTGGTGGAACGAGAGGGTCCGTATCGAAAGGCCGTCCGTGACGGTGAGGGTGCCGCTATGGTGGCCGGAGGCGATCAGTTTGATCAGGTCGGGAAGGTGGAAGTCTCGCAGGTCGCCGGAGAGGAGCATCATCCCCCGGTACTCCTGCATCTCTTCGCCCCGCAGGTGACGGAGAATCCCCTCCAGCCACTCCCGCTCGGTCCGGACACAGGTGGCGATGCGGGTGAGGATGGCACAGCGAAGCGGGTCTCCGGCCGCTCGCCTCCGGGCCTTCAGAACCTCCTCTTCCCGGCGGCGCAGGAACTCCAGCCGCTGCCCCAGAAGGGCCAGCGCCCGCTCCTGGGGGATTTTGTTCAGCAGAAAAATGCCCACGTCGTATTCGGAACGGTTGGGTTCCTGGGAGGCCAGGGCCTCCTCCATCCCGGCGAAGAAGGCCTGCCGCCCCTGCTCCGTCAGATGGTAGACACTGCGCTCCGGCCCCTCACCGCGCGCGCGGGTCTCCAGCACCAGCCCCCGGCGGTGGAGTTTGGAGAGGGAGTAGTAGATGGCCGCCGGGCTGACGGCCAACCACAGGTCCACATCCGCCGCGCGGATTTGCTGGAGAATCTCGTAGCCGTGCATCGGCCGGTCCAGCAGCAGCCCCAGGACCAGCAGGTCGTTCCGGGTGAGCCCCGCCGTCTCTTCCATAGACCCTCCGCACCCCGTTTTCGGCCAGTCCCGCCTGACCGTCAATAGTAATTATACCGTAACTGCCTGCCCAAGAACCGTTTCATAAAAACCACGTAACTATTCAGGCTTCCTCACCCCACCCCCGCCGCCTGCGGCGGCAGCGGCGAAGCCGCTGGGGGAGGGGTGAGGCTGAACAGTTACAAAACCACGAAGGACACGAAGGCCGCACAAAGGGCACGAAGGATGGTATTTTATCCCTTTGTGTACTTCGTGAGTACTTTGTGCCCTTCGTGGTAGGTAATTACATTATACCACCATTCTGTGGAATAGTCCAAGTTGAACTTGACAGGAAAAATATTCTGCGGTATAATCAGAGCGGTAATTTCTGGATAGACTATTCAGTACTGAATACCAACGGAGGCTTATGATGGAGATTCCTCGTCTCTCCCGCCGACGGTTTCTGGGCCTGACGGCCGCCGCGGGCGTCGCGGCCGTCCTGGGCGTGCCCCTGCTGAAGAAGGGGGCTTCTCTGGCCCAGGAGCGCCCGAAGGCCCGCTACGCCCTCATCATAGACACCACCAAATGCACGGGCTGCGGAGCCTGCATAGAGGCCTGCCGCCTGCGCAACCACCTCCCCGAGGGAGTCAGTTACATCCACCGCATCGTCAAGGGCAATCACCGCAACCCCTGGTTCCTGATGATTCAGTGTCAGCATTGTGCCAACCCGCCCTGTGCCACCGTCTGCCCTACCAATGCCACCTACCGGCGGGAGGACGGGGTGGTGCTGCTTGACGAGCGGCTCTGCGTGGGCTGCAAGTACTGCATGCAGGCCTGCCCCTACCAGGCGCGCGTCTACGACGAGGAGCGGGGCGTGGCGGATAAGTGCTGGCTCTGCCTGCCCTGGGTCCTGGGCGGCGGGCTTCCGGCCTGCGTGGAGGCCTGCATCCCCGGCGCCCGCCTCTTCGGCCGCGCCGACGACCCCCAGAGCGAGGTGGCCCAACTCATCGCCTCGGGGCGGGCCAAACCCCTCCACCCCGAGTTTGGCACTGACCCGTCCATCCTGTTCTACGTGATAGAAGAAGAGTGAGGTGCGCGATGCAGACGGCATGGGGCTGGCTTCCGGCGATTTACCTCTTCCTGGGCGGTATGGGCGCGGGCGCGCTGCTGGTCGCCGCCGCCTTTGAGTTCTACGGCAAACGGTACCAGTACGAGTTCTGCCCCACTGCCCTGGTGGGCGCCACCGTCCCTGGCCCGCTGGTCATCCTGGGCACCATTCTGCTCATCTTTGACCTGGGGGCCGGCCTGCGGGAGCCCTGGCGCATCTTCTACATGTTCACTCACTTCTCCTCCGTGATGACCTGGGGCGTCTGGCTGCTCACCCTCTTCATCCCCGTCTCCCTGATCTACGGCTTTCTGGAGATTCTGGACGCTTTCCCGGCGGCCCGTCAGTGGCTGCGGACCCGCCGCTGGCTGCGCTGGACGGCCTTTCTCTGGAACCTTCCCCTCCGCCGGACCAAGCGGGTCTTTGCCGGAATCGGGTCCGTCCTGGCCGTGGGCGTCGCGATTTATACCGGCATCCTGCTGAGCGCGGTCGGCCCGGCCATCCCCTTCTGGTCCACCCGGGTCCTGCCCTTCATCCCCATCCCGATGATGCCGGTTCTCTTCCTGGTCTCCGCCCTCTCCACCGGGCTGGTGCTGACGGTGGACCTGGCGGCGACGCTGGCCATCGGCCCCATGGAGCAGCGGGTGAAGAGTTTGCCGTGGATCCACATGGCCTTTATCGGCGTGAAGACGCTTCTGCTGGGGATGCTCCTCATCACCGCGCTGGTGAATGGCGGCTCGGCGGCCCAATCGGCCCGGGAGATCATCGCGGGCACCCACGCCGTTGTCTTCTGGGTGCTCATCGTCCTGCCCGGCTTCATCTTCCCCTTCGTCGTCCACGCCTACGCGGCCGGGCTGGGACGCCACTCCCTGGTCTTCGGCGTGGGCTCCGGGGTCGGCATCGTCGTCGCTGGTCTCTTCCTGCGCTACCTGATCCTGGTCAGCGGCATCCCGGCCGCGCTGTAAGGAGGGACCCGATGTTGCCTTCTCACTGGCCCAAATGGACCGTCATTCTCATTGGACTGGCGCTGGCGGTCTTTACCATCCTGCTGGCGCTGGTGCTGGAGCCGGCGGCGCAGGCGCTGATGCCCTGGCCCACCCCGACAGCCACCCTGCCGGCCCTTCATTACGCCGCTCCCCAGTCCCGGGAGTGCATCCTCTGCCACACCAACCCGGAGACGCTTCGTCAGACGGTGACCGATGCGGCGGAACTGGAACGGCTCTGGATTGACCCGGCGGATGTCCTCTCCACCCACGGGCGGCTGGGATGCGTGACCTGCCATCGGGGGACTGGCGGCACGACTGACCTGGCCGTCGCCCATCAGGGACTGGTGAAGGACCCGACTCTGCACTTTGAGCATGAGTGCACCCTCTGCCACCGGAACCTGCCCGATGAAATCCCCGGTGACCGGCTGCGCACGCCGCACTCCTCCGTCGTCCACGGCCTGGCCCAGGGGGTGACCTGCAGCGACTGTCACGGCGCCGTCGGCCACGGCTTTGACCCCGTGTCCGGCCAGGTCATCTGCCCTATGAACGTTTGCATGGACTGCCACAAGACCCGCAACCTGCCGGCGGAACTGCAGGACTGCAATGCCTGCCACATCGGCCCCCACGACGTGGCGGCGGTGCTCTCCTGCAGTGACTGCCATACCTCCACCCAGCGCTGGAACGAGATTCACCTGGCGGTCCACCCGGTGGAACTGACGGGCTGGCACGCTCAGATAGACTGCTTTGACTGCCACGACTGGCCCAACTTCGGCGGCCTCCGCTACGTCTGCAGCGACTGCCACAAGCGCCCCCACGACTTCGGGGACGACAACTGCGAGCGCTGCCACACCCCGGAGGGGTGGAATAAGTAGAACCCGGGGCTTTTGCGGCGGCGGGCCTCAGCCGTCGCCGCAAAAATCCCATCCCAAAAATCCCAACTCAAGGAGGAGACACAACAAAATGAAACGCCCGCTCTATCCCATCCTGCTCGTTCTGACCATCGTCGCGACTCTGCTGGCGGGCTGTGCCCGGCCCACGCCGGTCCCGCCCACGGCGACCCCGGTGCCGCCGACAGCCACCCCGGTCCCGCCGGCGGCCACCCCGGTGCCGTCCACGCC
>JAGHZG010000147.1 GCA_017743275.1 Chloroflexota bacterium
GTCGTTTGCATTGTAAACTTGACTTCCGCCCATTTTGGGGATACAATTTCCTCCAAAGGGAGAAACATGGGCAGTTTCAAAGAGTATGACCACTACGATGGTCTCGGACTGGCTGAACGGGTCCGCAGAAAAGAAATCTCCCCGGCGGAACTGGTAGAAGAAGCAATTCGCCGCATAGAGACGGTCAACCCCCAGATCAACGCCATCATCCACCCTATGTATGACCTCGCCCGCCAGCAGGTGCAGCAGGGGCTGCCCGAGGGGCCGTTCCGGGGCGTCCCCTTCCTGCTGAAAGACCTGCTGGTCCACCACGCTGGCGTCCCCACCCGCAGCGGCAGCCGCTTCTTCCGGGACTTCATCCCCGACCACGATAGCGAAATCGTCCGGCGCTACCGCCAGGCGGGGGTAGTGGTCCTGGGCAAGACCAACACGCCGGAACTGGGGCTGGTGCCCTATACGGAGCCCGCTCTCTTCGGGCCGTCCCGGAACCCGTGGGACCTCTCCCGCACCCCGGGCGGGTCCAGCGGAGGGTCGAGGGCGGCGGTGGCGGCGCGCCTGGTCCCCATCGCCCACGGCAACGACGGCGGCGGCTCCATCCGCATCCCGGCCTCCTGTTGCGGCGTCTTCGGGCTCAAGCCCACGCGCGGCTGCACCCCCCTGGGCCCCGACATCGGCGAGGCCTGGCGCGGGATGGCCATCAACCACGTCCTCACCCTCTCCGTGCGGGATAGCGCCGCGATGCTGGATGCCACTGCCGGTCCAGACGTCGGCGCTCCGTACATTATTCATTCCACCGCCGGAGCGCCCGTTCCTGGAAGAGGTCGGACGGGACCCTGGTCGGCTGCGCATTGCCTTCACGGCCCGGCCGCTCCTCCCTGGCACTGTCCACCCGGACTGCGTCCGCGGGGTGGAGGAGACGGCGCGGCTGTGCCAGGACCTGGGCCACATCGTGGAGGAGGCGGCCCCCCAGATAGACGGCCATGCCTTCGCCCGCGACTTTCTGACGATGGTCTGCGCCGAAACGCGGGCGGACATAGAGGAGGGGGAACCCCTGACCAGACGGAAGCCCCGCTACGGGGAGTTTGAACCGGCCACCTGGGCGCTGGGGCTTCTGGGGCGGCAGATTTCTGCGGGCGAGTACGCCCGTGCCCTGCGGGCGCTCCAGCGCGCCGCCCGTCAGGTGGGGCAGTTCTTTGAGACGTACGACGTCCTCCTGACCCCCACGCTGGCGACACCGCCGATGGAGATCGGATGGCTGCAGCCCACCGGGGTGAAGGCCTTCGCGCTGAGATTGCTGGGGTCGCTGAACGCGGGCGCGCTGCTGAGCAAACTGGCGGGGATTGAGGCGCTGGCGGAGGAGGTCTTCGCCTTCATCCCGTTCACGCCCGTTTTCAACGTCACGGGGCAGCCCGCGATGTCCGTGCCGCTGGTGTGGAACGACCAGGGGTTGCCCATCGGCATGCACTTCGTGGCCCGCTTCGGGGATGAGGCGACGCTCTTCCGGCTGGCGGCCCAGTTGGAGCAGGCCCGCCCCTGGTTTGACCGTCGCCCGCCAATCGGACGTGGATGAACACAGCAAGAATCGTTTCGTAAAAACCACGAAGGACACGAAGGCTCCAAAAAGGGCACAAAGGATTTTATTGCCCCTTTGTGTCCTTTGTGAGTGCTTTGTGCCCTTTGTGGTAGGTAATTACGAGAAATGAGAGAAATGGAAGCCAAAGACCCGGTTACGCTGGTAAAGGCGATCAGTGAAATTGCGGCGAGGTTGCCCCCTCTTCGCGTGCTCCAACTCTACGAATTTGCTCTTTTCCTTCAGTCCCACCCGCTTCCGGCGGAGGAAACGCTGGCGAGGATTGCGACCGATGAGGCGCTGTGGGATGCCCAGTTTGCCGCCACCCGGGATGAAGAGTGGGCCGCGCTGGTGGCATCCGTTGAAGCGGAGATCCGGGAGGGGAATACGCTCCCTATGTTTGATGAGCATGGCGAATTCATTGAGCGCCTATTGTGAAATTCAAACCACTCGCTCGTTCTGGAAACACTATCGGTCCCTGCCTGCCCATATTCGCCAGCAGGCGCGGCGCGCCTATCAGATATGGCGCGACAATCCAGCGCATCCGAGCCTGTTCTTCAAACGCGTGAGAGAAGATCCGCCGGTCTACTCTATTCGCATCGGTTTGGGTTACAGGGCTTTAGGCATCCTCAAGGGTGATACCATTTTCTGGTTTTGGATTGGCCGTCACGATGAGTATGACCGCCTGATCCGGTAAAGCCCCACTGATGATTCGCGTTGATCTGCGTCCCGTCTATAAAATCCACGCAAATCACATCACATTCACATAACGATGAAACGCCTGTCGCCTGTCCTACTCGTGCTGATGGCCGTCCTGCTGGTGACGGCCTGCAACCCCCCCGCCACCCCGGCCGCAGACAAACTGGCCGAGGTGCTGGCGCGGGGCACGCTCATCGTCTCCACCGACCCGGCGTATCCGCCGCAGTCGGAACTGGTGGAGGGGGCCCAGCGGCTGGCCAACACCAAATGCGCCGCCGATCAGCGTACCGCCAACGAACTCAGCGGCTTTGATTTTGATATTGAGGTCACCAAAGAGGTGGCCCGGCGGCTGGGGGTGGAGGCCTGCTTTGTCACCCCCGCCTGGGACCTCATCGTCGCGGGCAGTTGGGCCGACCGCTGGGACATCAGCATCGGTTCCATGACCATTACCCGTCCCCGGATGGAGAAACTCTACTTCAGCCAGCCCTACTACACCACCCCGGCGGCCTTCTTCGTCCACAAGGACAACACCACCTTCCAGAAACCCTCCGACCTCTCCGGCAAGCGCATCGGCTTCGGCACCGCCACCACCTATGAGTACTACCTGGAGGGGATTCTGGAAATCCCCGGCGAGACGTTTGAGGTAGTGGTCCAGAACCCGGTCCTCAAGCCCTACGATACCGACCTCTTTGCCCTGCAGGACCTGGCGCTGGGGGACGGCGTGCGGCTGGATGCGGTGCTGACGGCCCAGCCCACGGGGGCCAGCGCCATCGCCGACGGCCTGCCCATCAAGCAGTTGGGCGACCCGGTCTTCTTTGAGTACCTGGCCGCCGCGGTGGACAAGGCCGCCGGGAAAGACCCCGTGCCGCTCATCAAGAAAGTCAGCGAGATCATCCTGCAGATGCACGCCGACGGCACGCTGGCCAAACTCAGCCAGCAGTTCTACGGGCTGGACCTGGCCAGCCCGGCGGCCGGGTTTGACCTGAACGCGCTGAAGCAGTGGTAGAGCCCGGGGGCCGGTTGGCGGCGGCCTTCGGCCGCCGCCAACCCCGCGGGCCTCAGGAGAAGAGTTTATGGAGGCTACGAACGCATCCATCCCACCGGAATCCGATCCGGACCTGGCGGTCGGGTTGGCGCTGGTCCGCAAAGCCCGCCGGATCCGTCTGATAGAGACGGTCAAAGTGGGCATCGTCTGGCTGGTCCTTCTGGCCCTGTTGACCGCCGGACTCCTGCAACTCCGCATCAGCCCCCAATATGCCTTCCAGCATGCCGGCTTCGTCCTGCGCGGCGTGGGGACGACCATCGGGGTATCGGTGGTTTCTATTCTGATCGCTTCGGGGCTGGCCCTCTTCGGCGCCCTGGGACGGCTCTCCCGCAACCCCATCGCCCAGGGCGTCTCCGGTCTTTATATTTCGGTCATCCGGGGTACCCCCCTCCTGATCCAGGTCTACTTCATCTACCTGGGCCTGCCCCAGATCGGCCAGCAACTGAAGGAGTTGGGATATCCGCAACTGGCCGAAATTTTCACTCTGGGCGCGATTGAGGCAGGCATCCTGGCGCTGAGCCTGAACTACGGCGCGTATATGACGGAGATTTTCCGCGCCGGTCTGCAGGCAGTGGGACATGGGCAGTACGAGGCCGCCGCCGCTCTGGGGATGACCCGCTGGCAGATGCTCCGCCGCATCATCCTTCCCCAGGCCATCCGGATCATCATCCCGGATGTGGGCAACCAGTTCATCGCCATGCAGAAGGACTCGGCCCTGGTTTCCATTATGGGGGTCTGGGAAATCACCTTCCGGGCCAACCGCCTGGCCCGTAAGGATGCCAAATTCATTGAAATGCTCCTGGTGGCAGCAATCATCTACTGGATTCTCACGGTTGTCTCCTCCTGGCTGCAAAGTCGTCTGGAGAAACGGATGGCTCATGCCTACGAACGGTGAACCCATCGTCCGTGTCCAGAACCTCCACAAGTGGTTCGGCCTCCTCCACGTCCTGCGGGGCATTTCCCTGGAGATTTATCCCCGGGAAGTGGTGGTCATCATCGGGCGCAGCGGCTCCGGCAAGTCCACCTTCCTGCGCTGCCTGAACCTGCTGGAAGAGCCCACCAGCGGACGGGTGGAGATTGACGGGGTGGTGGTGGAGGCGGCCGACGGCGAACTGCTCCCCGAGTCCCGCGCCCGCATCCGAGACCTGCGCCTGAAGACCGGGATGGTCTTCCAGGAGTTCAACGTCTTTCCCCACAAGACGGCGCTGGAGAACATCATTGAGGCCCCGATGGTGGTGAAAGGGGTGCCGAAAGAACAGGCTGTGGAGAAAGGCCGGGAACTCCTGCGCAAGGTGGGGCTCCTGGATAAGCAGGACGTTCACCCCATCCGCCTCTCCGGCGGGCAGAAGCAGCGAATTGCCATCGCCCGCGCGCTGGCGATGGAGCCGAATGTGATGCTCTTTGACGAGCCCACCTCGGCACTGGATCCGGAACTCATCGGCGAGGTGCTCTCCGTGATGAAAGACCTGGCTATGGAAGGGACGACGATGATCATCGTCACCCACGAGATGGGGTTTGCGCACGAGGTGGCGGACCGGGTCATCTACATGGAGGGGGGCATGCTGGTGGAGGAGGGCCCCCCGGACCAGATATTCACCTGTCCCCAGGACCCCCGCACCCGCCAGTTCCTGGCCCGGATTATTGAGAGCGGGCGCCTGGTGTAGCGACCCTTGCGGTTGCCCCCAGGGGCATGGGCAAGCCCTGCCCCTACTGGTTCCGTGATGAATCCGTATACCCGAAAACTGTTCCGACTCTCCGCTCACCCCGGATCCCCGCCGATGTGGTTCCTCCCCCTCTGGGCGACGGTCTGCGGCGCGGTGGCCGCCGCGGCCGCCCCGCCGATCCCGGCGGATGTCGCGCGGCTGCTGCTGGCCCTGTTCCTGGTGGAACTGGGATGGGGGGAACTGTGGCTGGCAGTGGTGGCGACCGACTGGGCCACCCCGCTGGGCCGCTGGCAACGGTGGCAGCATGATCCTTCCCGTCCCTCCACCGGCGATGCCGCGACCGGCAGGGAACACAGGCCCGCCCTGCCCTATGCC
>JAGHZG010000148.1 GCA_017743275.1 Chloroflexota bacterium
GTGGCCGGTTTTGAGGCCGGCGCCGATGAGTACCTGGTCAAGCCCGTCCATCCGGCGGAACTGGTCACCCGAATAGAGACTCTGCTGGCCCGGGCCGCGCGCCTGGGACCGGCGGCGCAGGCTGTGCGGCTCCCGCGAGGCAAAAGCGTTGGCTTCCTGGGATGTAAAGGTGGGGTAGGAACCAGCACGCTGGTCACCAACCTCTCCGTCTCCCTGATCCGGGGGCCCGCCTCTGGAAAACGGGTTGTCCTGATAGACGCCCATACCGGTTCTTCTACCCTGGCCCTGCAGATGGGGCTGCGTCCCCAGCAGGGGCTGCAGGTGCTGGCGGGACGAGACCCCGCCGGGATCACCGCTGATACCATCCTGGCCCACGCCGACCGCCATACCTCCGGGGTGCTGCTTCTGGGCGGCCTGCCCTCTCCCCGGGGGACCACCCCGTCCTTCACTCCGGCCCACGCCGAGGCCATCATCCGCGCGCTGGAAGAGGCGGTGGACTACGTGCTGGTGGACATGGGGACCGGACTGGACGCGGTGAATCAGGCCCTGCTGCGCGTTCTGGACTATGTGATGATCGTGGTGGAACCCCAGCGGATCAGTCTCCTGCTGGCTCAGGAGTTGTTGGCGGCGCTGGACCATCTGGAGGTCGGGCGACATCGTCAGGGAGTTGTGCTGATCAACCGTGCTCCTGCCTCCACGACGCCCACCAAAGACACGGTGGAAGGATTCCTGCAGCGGGAGATCGCCATCGTGATTCCACCGGCGCCTGAACTGGCTTTCCAGTCGGCAGAACGGGGAACGCCGATGGTGATCATGCAGCCGGAGAGTCTGGTGTCCATTCAGTTTCATCATCTGGCCCAACACATCGCTTCCCGATAACGATGGCCCTGTTGCCCCACTTCACCCATCCCTGGGACGTCTCACCCGCCGAGGCCCGCGCCCTCCAGGACCGCCTGCGGGCACAGGTGCAGGTTGTTCCCCTGGCATCGCCTCCTCGCTTCGTGGCGGGAGTGGACGTCAGCGTTCAGGATGAAGTCGCCCGGGCGGCGGTGGTGCTCCTCTCCTTCCCCGACCTCTCCCCGGTGGAAGCGTCTACGGCCCAGGTGCCGGTCTCGTTCCCCTACATCCCCGGCCTGCTGGCCTTCCGGGAGGGGCCGGCGGTGCTGGCGGCGCTGGAGCGGCTGAGGGGCCAGCCGGACGTCCTCATCTTTGACGCGCAGGGGCTGGCCCACCCGCGCCGGATGGGGCTGGCGACCCACCTGGGCATCCTGCTGGACTGGCCCAGCATCGGCTGTGCCAAGTCCCGCCTCTGGGGGGATCACGAAGAACCCCCGCCCCAGCGGGGCAGTTGGGTGCCCCTCTGGGACGGTGATGAGATCATCGGCGCCGTCCTCCGCACCCAGATGGGCGTGCAGCCGGTCTACGTCTCCGTTGGCCATCGGGTGGACCTGGAGACAGCCATAGACCTGGTGCTGGCCTGCGCGCCGACGTACCGTCTGCCGGAGCCCATTCGCTGGGCCCACCGGGTGGCTGGAGGAGAAACCCTGCCCGTCGCCCGTCAGCAGGCGCTGTTTTGATCTTCTATGCGCCGATTGGACATCAGCCTCTCTGGGCACCGTGGGCGGGGTGTCGGCCTGTACCGACACCCCCGGTAGGTATTTTGCTATGCTTCAGGCCCGACAGATCCGAAGCGCACTGAAAGGACTGGGCATCCTGCTGCTGACGGTGGGGGCGGCCATCGGCGGGGGTTACCTCCTGGCCGAATTTGGTCCCCTCCTGGCGGCCGCGGGCCTGGTCGCCCTGGTGCTGGCCCTGTGGATGCTGCAGAACATAGAAATTGCCTACTGGGCCGTCATTGGCGTCATCTGCCTGCTCCCCTTCGCCTCTTTTCCTTTTGAGATCGGCTTCCGTCCCACCTTTCTGGACGCCGCGCTGGGAATGCTTTTCGTCGTCTGGGCAATGCGCTGGATGACGGATAGCGAACGCGCTTTCACCGCGACCGGGCTGGGTGGGCCCGTGTTGCTCTTCCTCCTGCTGGCGCTGACGGCCTTTGTCCTCGGCCTGGGCCATGCCCCGCTGACGACCTACGTCCTCCGTCGCTTTGCCGAGATTCTCCTCAGCATCCTGCTCTTCTTCGTGGTGGTCAACACAGTGCAAGATGTGGGGCGGCTCCAGCGGCTGGTGCGGGCTCTCATCCTCTGCGCCTTTGCGGAGGCGGCCCTGGGCATTCTCCTCTATGCCATCCCCGACGATTGGGCTATCCGCGCGCTCTCGGCGCTGCGGGTTGTGGGCTACCCGTCTGGGCCCGGGGTTCTGCGGTACATCCAGGACGACCCGACCCTGCCCCAGCGGGCCACTGCCACATCCGTGGACCCCAACGTTCTGGGCAGTCTGCTGAATCTCTCCCTGGCCCTGGCCGTCCCTCAATTGTTCGCCCGTCGCCCTCTGATCCGGCGGCGCTACCTGGTGCCCATCCTGGGCACTCTGGCCCTCTGCCTGGGGCTGACCATCTCCCGGGGCTCTATGATGGGGGCAGGGATGGCCCTTATTGTGGTGGCGACGCTCCGTTATCGGAAACTGTGGTGGCTGCTGCTGGCGGGGCTGGTCCTTCTCCTGCTCCTCCCCCAGACCCAGACCCTGGTGGTCCACTTCATTGCCGGCCTGCGGGGGGAGGACCTGGCGACGCAGATGCGTTTCGGGGAATACAAAGATGCCATCACCCTGATCATGCGCTACCCGGTGCTGGGGGTGGGCTTTGCTGGCTCGCCGGACGTGGATACCTACATCGGGGTCTCCAATCTCTATCTGATGATTGCCGAGCAGACGGGACTGGTCGGGCTGACTGCCTTTCTGGTGGTGATGGCGGTCTTCCTGGCCCGTTTCTGGCGGACCCGCGCTGGCTTCCGGCGCGAAGCGGGTGATGCTCAGGAAGAGGAAACCATGGCGACCTTAGAGCCCCTGTGGTGGGGGCTCCACGCGGCCATCATCGGCGCGCTGGTGGGGGGATTTTTTGACCATTATTTCTTCAATCTGGATTTTCACCACTCGGCGACGCTCTTCTGGCTCATCATCGGGCTGGCGACAGCGGCCACCGAACTGGCAAACAGAATCTGTAAAACCACAAAGGGCACGAAGGAACACGAAGGATTTTTCATCCCTAATCTGGAGGAGAAATCATGACCACCAACTCTCGCGAACCCGTCATTGTCTCCGCGGCCCGGACGCCCATCGGGCGCTTCCAGGGCACGCTGGCCCCTCTCTCTGCTCCTGAACTGGGGGCCGTCGCCATCCGCGCGGCGATAGAGCGGGCGGGCATAGACCTCACAATCGTTGAGGAGGTGCTGATGGGGAACGTCGTCCAGGCGGGGGTGGGGCAGGCCCCGGCCCGGCAGGCGGCCATCAAGGCCGGGCTTCCCCCCACCGTCGGCGCGACGACGGTCAACAAGGTCTGCGGCTCCGGCCTGAAGGCCGTGATGCTGGCAGCGGCGATGGTTGCCACGGGCGACGGCGACGTCTTCGTGGCCGGCGGGATGGAGAGTATGAACAACGGCCCGTACATGCTGAAGCAGGCCCGCTTCGGCTACCGCCTGGGCGACGGCAAACTGGTGGACGCGACGGTCCACGACGGCCTGTGGTGCCCGTTCCAGGACTGGCATATGGGCAACGCGGCGGAGTGGATCGCCCGGGAGTACGGCCTGACCCGCCAGGAACTGGACGAGTACGCCTACCGGAGCCACATGAAGGCCATCGCGGCGATAGACGAGGGGCGCTTCAAGGAGGAGATTGTCCCGGTGCAGGTGCCCCAGCCCAAAGGCGGCCCGATTCTCTTTGACACCGATGAGTGTCCCCGACGGGATACCTCGCTGGAGGCACTGGCCCGCCTGAAGCCAGCATTCCAGCCCGATGGCATCGTGACGGCGGGGAACTCTCCGGGCATCACCGATGGCGCGGCGGCGCTGGTGGTGATGAGTCGGGGAAAGGCGGAGGAGTTGGGCCTGCGTCCGCTGGCCCGCATCGTGGCTTACGCTCAGGCAGGGGTGGAGCCGCTGAAAATCTTCACCGCGCCCATTTTCGCCGTCCGCAAACTCTGGGCGAAGACGGGCACATCGGTGGACGATTACGACCTGTACGAAATCAACGAGGCGTTCGCGGCTCAGGTTGTCGCCGATGGCAAAGAACTGGGGCTTCCCTGGGAGAGGGTGAACGTCAACGGAGGGGCGATTGCTCTGGGGCATCCCATTGGGTGCTCCGGCGCGCGCGTCCTGGTGACGCTGATCTACGCCCTCCGGCAGCGGGGGCTCCGGCGCGGTCTGGCGTCCCTCTGCCTGGGCGGCGGCGAGGCAGTGGCGATGGCGATTGAGGTGGAGGGGTAACGCAGGCTATCAGCCTGTACTCTCTGCAGGCCTGGCGGCCTGCGCTACCGGCGTAACGCAGGCTGTTAGCCTGCACTGGCCGGACGGCCAGCGCTACACCGCGGGGGATTTTGCGGCATTTGCCGCAAAATCCCCCTGTTTATCCCGGCAGGTCCTCTACGCCGTTCCCTTCCTGGTTCAATTCCCCCAGTTCTCCGGTGACGGTGAAAACGACCCGCTCACAGATGTTGGTCACCCGATCGGCGGCACGCTCCAGGTTATGCGCGGCCCAGAGGAGATAATTGGCCTGGTCTATGTTCTTCGGGTCCGCCAGGATGTAGGTCACCAGTTCCCGGTAGACCTGGTTGTAGAGGGCGTCCACCTCGTCGTCCTCGGAGGGGATGGAACGGGCCAGCGCCACATCCCGGCGGGCGAAGGCATCCAGGGCCCGATGGAGCATGCTGCATGCCCGCTCCGCCATTCGGGGGATGTCAATGAGAGGTTTGATCAGCGGCTGGTCGCCGATCATCAGGTTGATGCGGGCGATGCCTTTGGCGTAGTCCCCTATTCGCTCCAGTTCGGAGGCCAGGTCCAGAATGGCCGCCAGGGCGCGCAGGTCGCTGGCCATCGGCTGCTGAGTGGCGATCAGCGCCAGCGCATCAGACTCAATGGCAAATCGCTGAGCGTTGACCTGTCGGTCTTCCGCGACGATACGTCGGGAGGCCTCAAAATCCCGCCGCTTCAGCGCATCCACCGATTCGGCGATGGCTCTCTCCACCATACTGCCCAGGATGAGCAGTTCATCTTGCAGGCGCTGCAGTTCCCGGTCAAATGTCTCTCGGGGCATTGTTCCCTCCTTTCCCCCATCTTCTACGTTACGTTCTCATTAACGAACCCGTGAGGCAACTACCTACCAGGGGGCCTCCGGGCAAGCGCCATAAAAGACGCTGGCAAAGGCACGCCCCTGTAGCGCAGGCCGCCGGGCCTGCATGCAGGCTG
>JAGHZG010000149.1 GCA_017743275.1 Chloroflexota bacterium
TTTACGGCCAGGCGGAAAGGCCGAAAGCCCAGCCCGACGAAATTGGGACACACCCTAACGATTCAGGCGGTGACTGGAAGTCCACCAACAGGTTATGTGGGCCGTTTCCAGAGCGACGAGGCACTCGGCGGGGGAGATTCCCAATTGCTGGCGAATCCGGCCCAGGGTCAAGAATCCCTCCAGGGAGTGAGGGAGAGTTGGGAAGCCACAATAGCGGCGGCGTCGTTCAGGAAGACCACCTGATGGTTTTGTTCACTCCAGTCAATGCCGATGTACACCTTAATGGGGGGCTGATGCCGGGGAACTCCTCCGGTGTTTCAGGACCTGCGCCATCGGGAGACGCGACTTAAGGGCAAATGTGGTCAGTGCCGGTACAACAGGGTTTGCGGTGGATGCCGCGGCCGCGCGCTGGCGCTGACCGGAGACTACCTGGCCGCCGACCCCACCTGCTTCATCGGCACGGACCGGGAACCAGCGCCCGGCGGCATTTGACAGACCGCCCTATTGGGCTAAAATATTCTCACACAAAGACACAAAGTTCAGCGGTTAGTGGTCAGGGGTTAGGGGTTAGAAAAAATGGGCTGCCCCCTGACGGTAACTACCTGCCAGGGGGGCCTCTGGGCAAGCGCCATCAAAGATACGGCGAAGGCATGCCTCCTGTGGCGCAGGCCGCCAGGCCTGCATTCGCAGGCTAAAGCCTACGCTACATTATCTGCAAACGATTCAGGGGAGGTAATTACGAAAAAGAAATCTTTGTGTCTTTGCGTCTTTGTGTGAGATTTCCCCCTAGGAGGTGCCCGATGGCGACCGGTTACGTGTATCACCCCATCTATCTGGAGCATAACCAGCCCGGCCATCCGGAGAACGCCCGCCGCCTGGAACGGATGATGGCTGCCCTTCGGGACGCGGGGGTTCTGGAGCGACTGACGCCCGTAGAGGCCCGCCCGGCCACCGAGGCGGAACTGGCCCGGGTCCACACCCCCGCCTACATCGCCCAGGTGCGGCGGGTGGCCGAGCGGGGCGGGGGCCACCTGGACGCCGACACCTACATGAACGCCCGCTCCTACGACGCCGCCGTCATGGCCGCCGGAGGGCTCCTGGCCCTGGTGGAGGCCGTGGTGGAGGGACGGGTGCAGAACGGCTTCGCCCTGGTCCGCCCGCCGGGCCACCACGCCCTTCCCGACCGGGGCATGGGCTTCTGCCTCTTCAACAACGTCGCCGTCGCCGCCCGCTACGCCCAGACTCTCCCCGGCATCCGGCGCGTCTTCATCGCCGATATAGACGTCCACCACGGCAACGGCACCCAGGCCGTCTTTGAGGCCGACCCCACGGTCTTCTACTTCTCCACCCACGAGTACCCCTACTACCCCGGCACCGGCCACTGGAAGGAGACGGGCGTCGGCGAGGGGAAGGGCTCCGTCCTCAACGTCCCCCTCCCGGCCGGAGTGGGCGACCAGGGATACCTGCGGGTGTACGAAGAACTGGTCTGGCCGCTGGCCCGCCGGTTCCGCCCCGACCTGATCCTGGTCTCCGCCGGATACGACTCCCACTGGCAGGACCCGCTGGCGATGATGCAACTATCGCTGGGGGGCTACGCCCGCATCGCCCGGGAACTGGTCGCTATGGCCGGCGAACTCTGCGAGGGGCGCATCGTCTTCACGCTGGAAGGGGGCTACCACCTGGACGTGCTGGCGCACGGGGTGCTGAATGTCTTTTACGCATTGCTGGGAGAGGAGACGGTCTCCGACCCCTTCGGCCCGCCGTTCCTCGCCAGTGAGCCAGACATCGGCCCGCTGCTGGCGCGCCTGAAAGAAGAGCATCGGGTAAATGACCAATGAGCAAATGACCAATGACCGACGAAATGCCAATGACCAATAACCAATTTACCAATATACCATTTCTGATAGTAGTCCTTCTGCTCGTGGTCGTGCTTCCTGCCCCGGTGCTGGCCCAATCCGGCGGGCCGGGGGAACCGGGCCGGGTCCAGGAACACGTCGTCGCGGCCGGGGAGACCCTCTTCTCCATCGCCCGGCGGTACGGGACCACGGTGGACGCCATCGCCCACGCCAACGGAATCCCCGACCCGCGCCAGATTTTCGTCGGCCAGCGGTTGGTGATTCCGGGTTCCCTGGGGCCTGTGGACACCTGGACCGCCCACATCGTCCGCCCCGGGGAGACGCTATCGGGCATCGCCCGCCAGTACGGGGTGGACTGGCGGACCCTGGCGCTGGCCAACCACCTGGTTAACCCCACCCTGCTCACCGTCGGGCAGGTGGTGCGCATCCCGACGGGGCGGGGCATGGCAACGGGAGCCCTGCACGCCGTCCAGCCGGGGGAGACCCTGCTGCATGTCGCTTTCCGGTACGGCGTCCCCTTCTGGGAACTGTTGACGGCGAACTGGACTGACCGCCCTCCTGTCGCCCTTTCCGGGCAGTGGCTGCTGGTCCCCGGCACGCGGCCGCGCGGGATGCCGTCCCCCTTCCTCCAGATAGACCTCAGCCCCATCCCGGCGCGCCAGGGGGATACGATCACCGTCATCGTATACACCGAGAAACCGGTAGAATTGCAGGGCCGCCTTTTTGAGCGCACCGTCCTCTTCGCCGAGGAGAACGGCGTCTACTACGCCTACGTGGGCGTCCATGCCTTCACCGAGCCGGGGCTCTACGAGATGACGTTGACGGCCATAGCAGACGGAGAGAGGGCGACGGTCACTGCGGCGGTGCGGGTGGAGGCCGGGGGGTACGGCTACGAGCGAATAGACGTGCCACCCAGCCGGGTCAACCTGCTGGACCCCCGGGTCATCGCGGCGGAGCGGGACCGGCTGGCCCAGGTCCGGGCCCTCTTCACCCCCCAGCGCTACTGGCACGGGCCGTTCCGGTTGCCCGTGGATGCGGCCATCAGTTCCTATTTCGGGACCCGTCGCTCCTACAACGGCGGGCCGTACAACAGTTACCACGAGGGGGTGGATTTTGACATCGGGGCCGGGGCGAAGGTCTACGCGCCGGCCGACGGCGTGGTCGTCCTGGCGGAGCCCCTGGCGGTTCGGGGGAACGCGGTGGTCATAGACCACGGGTGGGGGGTTCTGACGGGTTACTGGCACCTCTCCCAGATAGAGGTGACGGTGGGGCAACGGGTGCGCGCGGGGGAGGTGATCGGACGGGTGGGGAACACCGGCCTCTCCACCGGCGCCCACCTGCACTGGGACTTCTGGGTGGGGGGCATCAACGTGAACGGCCTGCGGTGGGTGGCCGCCGACGGCCCCTGGGCCGCGCCGGAGCGGCCCGCCGCGCCCTGAGAGGGCGCCGGGGGTGCTCACGGGCCCGGAGCAGGCGGCGGGCCTGCCGCTCCCAGCGGGCCGGCACCAGCACCTGGACCTCTCCCAGTCCGTCCACTGTGATCCCCAGGGCCCGCCCGGCGCTCTCGTAGCGGAGGACCGCCGGGATGCCGTGGCTGCGCAGGTACGTCCGCACCACTTCGGCGGGCAGGAGCCCCTGGGTGACCGTCACCACCCTGTACCGGATTTGACGCGGGACCCGGCGAGCAGTTGTCATGGGCGCTCTTTCCTCTTACTGCTTACGGCTCACCGCTGACGGCTGACCTGGCTACCCGACAGTTTGAAATCAGGACACGGATACACACGGGTTTCACGGATCAGCACGGATGAAATCTGTACCATCCGTGCCCATCCGTGTCCCATTGAACGGGAAACAAAGGTAAGACGGGCATTTACGGCTTATCAATCCGTGTCTATCCGTAGCATCCGTGTGAATCCGTGTACTGCCCGATCAAAAGTGTCAGGTGACCAGACGGCTGACGACTAACCGCTGACGGCTCACTGCTGACGGCTGACGACTAACCGCTAACGGCTGACCATGGCCATTCTTTCCACCGACCCCGCCCGTCGGCGGGGAATCCGCAACACAGCCCTCTCCAGTTTCTTCCTGGGGTGGGCGCCCATCCTGGGCAAACTGGCCTACTCCCAGGGCGTCACCCCGTTCAGCCTGGCCGCCTTCCGCACGCTGGTAGCCGTCCTCCTGCTCTGGACCTGGTACCTGCTCTTCCGGCGGGACTGGCTGACCCCGCTGCGCTGGGGGGAACTGGTCGGCTGCATCGCGGTCGGCGCCATCAACGGCATCGGTTCCCTGCTCTACTATTCCGGCCTCTCCCGCCTGGACGCCTCGCTGGCGTCGTTCCTGAACACGCTATACCTGCTGTGGGTGGTGCTCTTCCTGGCGGCCTCCGGTCAGCCGGTGGGCCGGACCACGCTGCTGCGGATCGCGCTGGCGATTGGTGGCGTCTACCTGCTCACCGGGGGGAGTAAGGGGGAGCCCAACTGGCTGGGCGCGATGCTGATGGTTGCCTCGGCGGCGACCTTCGGCTGGCACCTGGTCATGGGCCAGTGGCTGCTGGCGGACGTCCCTTCGCAGGCCGCGACGCCCTACATTCTCACCGCGATGGCCGCGACGGTGGGCCTGGCGCGGGCCCTTCAGGGCCGACCGGTGGAACCCATCCCCCCGGGAGGGTGGGGGGCCATCGTCGCACTGGGGGCCACCACCGCCATTTCCCGCCTCCTGATGTTCGCGGGCCTGCGGCGGCTGGGCGGCATTGAGACGGCCCTGGTCAGTCTGCTGGAACTGGTGGTCTCCCTGGGGCTGGCCTTCCTGCTCCTGGGGGAGCGGATGACCCCCTTGCAGTGGGGCGGTGGCGTCGTCCTGGTGGGCAGCATTCTGTTAGGCGCCCGGGAGAGGCCCTGAGGGGCAACGGCGGGTAACTATCAGCGCTGACGGAAGTCACCCTTCCTGGGCCGCAGGCCTTGGGTCAGCCTTCAGGGCACGAGACTTTCTGAACGGGTTTGGGGATGATTTTACTACAAGCAGCGGGTACGGCAAAGCATCAGGAGGGGGCTTGCGGCGGCCGGAGGCCGCCGCAAGCCCCCTCCTGAATCCATTCACCCCAAATTTTGAGGGCCGGGGACAACCGCCGCCCGGCCACCGTCGGCTCCCCGGCCCTCACCAAAGGAGGAGAAGAAGAGACACCGCCCCTGACTCCGATTATAATTTACCACATCCTTCGCTTTTTTGCTTGACGGAAACCCTACGATTCCCCTACGATTTCCCTACGCGCCGCCCGGTCAGGGATGCAGCGCGAGAATTCGGTTCCCGGCGATGTACCACGGGTTGGTCCTGGGGCCATCGCTACAGACCACGCTGGTGTCAAGTCTCTTAAAATCGTACCGGGGGCAGAAGCCCAAAGTCCTGAAAAATCGTACCTCCAGAGTGCCGTAACGGCGGACACTTTCTGCGCTTACCGGCTTTTATGAACCCCTCACCCCCCTCGATCC
>JAGHZG010000150.1 GCA_017743275.1 Chloroflexota bacterium
GGGGGGCGGCCCGCTTCGCGGCGTTTGAATCCGCCTGGGAGGGCGCGCCCCCGCCCGAGGCGGATGCGGGCGAGTTGAGCGACGAAGCGATCCAGGCCGAAGTGGACGCCGTGCGCGAGGCCCGCCGTGCCCAGAGTCGTGATTGATACCAGCCTGCTGGTGCGGATGGTTACAGGCACTCCGCTGTCCTCCCCTCTTTACCGCCTGTGGAGGGAGGGGAGATTGGAACTGATCCTCTCTCCTCCTCTGCTGGAGGAACTGGAAACCGTTTTGAACCGTCCAGCGCTCCAACGGTATCTCCGCCCCGGCATTGCTCAGGTTTTTCTGAACCTTCTCTCCGCTGAAGCAACAATTGTTGTCCCTACCGTTTCTCTTTCCCTGTGTCGCGATCCCAAAGACAATGTGCTGCTGGAGACAGCGGTCGCCGGTCAGGCGGATTACCTGGTCTCAGCCGACCGGGACCTCACCGATGATCCCCAACTTCGGGAGACAATGCAAACCCGGTACGGTGTCTGCGTGATGACCGTGGCTGAGTTTGTCCAGGCATTGGGGTGAATATTCTATTGCCCCATCATCGCCCCAATCCGCTCCAGCGCCCGGGCCAGGGCGTCCACCTCTTCGGCGGTGTTGTACAGGTAGAAACTGGCGCGGACGGTGGCGGTCAGCCCCAGGCGGCGGTGGAGGGGTTGGGCGCAGTGGTGCCCGGCCCGGACGGCGATGCCTTCCATATCCAGCATGTGGGCAACGTCGTGGGGGTGAATCCCCCGGAAGGTGAAGGCGACCACGCCGCCCCGCTGATGGGCCGGCGGGCCGATGATGTTCAGCCCCGGCAGGGCCGATAACCGCTCCATCGCGTAGGCCGTCAACTCCCGCTCGTGGGCCGCGATGGCCTCCATCCCGATACCGGTCAGATAATCCACCGCCGCTCCCAGACCAATCCCCTCCACGAACGCCGGAGTCCCCGCTTCAAACTTCCAGGGAAGCCGGTTCCAGGTGGCGGACTCCCATTCCACCTTCCGGATCATATCCCCGCCGCCCAGGAATGGCGGCATGGCCTCTAACAGCGCCTCCTTCCCGTAGAGGACGCCGATGCCGGTGGGCCCACACATCTTATGGCCGGAGAAGGCCAGAAAGTCGCAGTCCAGGTCCTGGACGTCCACGGGCATGTGGGGCACCGACTGGGCGGCGTCCACCAGCACCACCGCGCCGGCCGCGTGGGCCCTGCAGATGATCTCTTTGACCGGGTTGACCGTCCCCAGCACGTTAGACATCATCGTCACCGCGACCAGTTTGACCCGTTCGTCCAGCAGGGAGTCCAGCAGGTCCATCCGCAGAAGGCCGTCGTCGGTGATGGGGAGGTAGACCAGTTGGGCGCCCTTTTCCTGCGCCAGTAGTTGCCAGGGGACCAGGTTGGAGTGGTGCTCCATTTCGGTCAGGAGGATGCGGTCCCCCGAACGGATGTTCATCCGCCCCCAAGCGTAGGCGACCAGGTTGATAGCCTCGGTGGTGTTGCGAGTGAAAATGATCCCCTCTCGGACCGGGGCGTTAATGAAAGAAGCCACCCGGTCCCGTGCGTTCTCGTAGGCCAGGGTGGCTTCTTCGCTGAAGGCGTAGATGCCCCGGTGGACGTTGGCATAACACTCCCGGTACACCCGCTCCATTGCCTCCAGGACCGGCAGCGGTTTCTGGGAACTGGCCGCGCTGTCCAGGAAAACCAGCGGACGGCCGTGGACGGTTCGGGAGAGGGCGGGAAAATCGGCTCGGACCCGTTCTATATCCAGCATGTTGCACCTCGCCAGCAGTTTGGGTAGAGGTAGTATACCATAATCGTTTCCTGTTGCAACTGTGCCCGCCCGGTTTTTGGCGACACCCCTCTGCTTTTTTGACAGCGCGGCGGGTTGTGGTATAATGAGAATCATCCTGCTCCTGTGACGGCGGCGGAGCCGCCGTCATATGAGCGAGATATTCCGAATTTGTAACCATTCAGGCTTCCTCACCCCACCCCGCCGCCTGCGGCGGGCGGCGAAGCCGCTGGGGGAGGGGTGATGCTGAACAGTTACCCGAATTTTAAGGAGTTTGTCATGAATGAGACCCAGCAACCCCTTTCCGAGCAGGAAATTGCCCGCATCCAGGAGGCGCTGCGGGACGTGTACGACCCCGAGATCGGCATCAGCGTGGTGGACCTGGGGCTGGTGCGAAAGATTGAGGAAGTGGACGGGGAGGTCCAGATTACGATGATCCTCACGGCTCCCTTCTGCCCGCTGGCGGGGATGATCCTGGAGGAAGCCCGGCGGGCCGCCCAGGCCGTCACCGAGCGACCGGTGAAGGTGGTCAGGGGGATGGAGCGCTGGGACCCCTCTATGATGGCCGGGGACGCCCGCCAGCGCCTGGGCTTCGGGTTCTGAAGGTAGAAGAGATAAAGGTGCGCCGGATGTGTTCCAAAGTCGTCGGGGCCCAGCAGGCCAGGCCGTAAACGGCCTGCCCAAGGCACTGGAAGCGCCCTGATCTCCCCAGGTGTCTTTTCGGGAACACGGGTAGCCTGAGCGGCGAGGGGCGCTTTAGCGTTGTCTTTGCCTGGGCCGTTTACGGCCAGGCGGAAAGGCCGACGGCCCAGCCTGACACAATTGGGGCAAACCCGATGTGCCCCGTAGCGCGGGCCGCCAGGCCTGTATGCGGGCGAACACCTTGTGCCATATTATCGGCCAACCGATCAGGGTAGGTGGGTGGTTACTACCAGAACAAAAGGGAGGTGTTCCCATGGACGAAGTGACCCTTGAGGTCGGAGACCCGGCCCCCGATTTCACCCTGAAAGACCAGAACGACCAGGAAGTCACCCTCAGCGCCCTGCGGGGCAAGAAAGTGGTTCTCTCGTTCCACCCTCTGGCCTGGACTCGGGTCTGCGCGATCCAGATGCAGGACCTGGAGAAGCACCGTGCCGAAATGGAGCGATGGGGCGCGGTGGCGTTGGGGCTGAGTGTGGACGCAGTCCCCACCAAAAAGGCCTGGGCGGAATCCCTGGGCATTCAGGAGACCCGCCTGCTGGCAGATTTCTGGCCCCACGGCGGCGTCGCCCGGGCCTACGGTATCTTCCGGGAGAAGAATGGCTTCAGCGAGCGGGCCGTCTTCATCGTGGACGCCGAGGGCATCATCCGCTTCAAGAAAATCTACCCGATGCGGGAAGTACCGGACATCGGGGAGATTCTCACCGCGCTGGCGGAGGTGTGAGGTGGCCCGATACAGTAAGGAGACCCGACGGTCTCCGGAGCAGGTGCTGGAGCGGGCCCTGACCTTCTTCGGCCCCGCCGGCATGGGTATGAAAGTGGAGGAGCAGAACGCCTGCTGCCTTCGCCTGGTGGGCGGCGGGGGATATGTCCTGATCCAGGTCGGAGTGGCGGAGTCGGGCCGGACGTCCGTCATCCTGGAGACGCGCGAGTGGGACTACCAGGCCGTGCAGTTTCTGGAAACTCTGTGATCAGCGGAGGTGTCTGTGGACGAGCGCATCGCGGAAGCCATCTGCTGTCACCTGGATTCGGAGGGGATGCTACCCTGCGCGGCGGCCTTCCAGATTGCGGAGGAACTGGGAGTAGAACCACTGGCTGTGGGCCAAACGGCGGACGAAATGGGGGTCCGGCTGAACCGGTGTCAGTTGGGCCTTTTCGGCTACGGGCCAAAGGCCGAGGGTCGGCACAAGGTGGTCCGGCCCGCCGAGAAGGTGGAGCCGGGCCTGGCCCAGGCCATTTATGACGGGCTCAGCGAGGGGCGTTTGCCCTGCCGGACGGCCTGGAACATCGCGGAAATGCTGGATGTTCCCAAAATGGAGGTCTCCGCAGCGGCGGAGGCGCTGGGCATCCGCATCGCCCGCTGCCAGTTGGGGGCGTTTTAGGGCGATTCACAGAATCAGCGAATCAGCGGGACGCTGATTCGCTGATTCTGTGATTCTGTGATTCACCGGCTGATCTGCTGAAGGGTCCGGCTCAGAATCTCGTCCTGCTCGGCCTGGTGCCGCCGACGGTTTTTCCTGGTGGCGATCGGGAGCGCTTTCCCCTGTCGCTGGGCCTCTTCCAGTGCCCGGCGGAAGGCCAGTTCTATCGGGCTGGGGAGGGGCTCTTCTCGCTCCTCGGGGGGCATCTCCGTTTCCGCCAGCGTCAGGTCTATGCGCTTCTTGCGTCGGTCCAATTGCAGGATGCGCACCTCAATTTCATCCCCCACGCGGTACATCTCCGGGCGGTTGTATCTCCCCATTTCCCGCATATGCAGGAGACCCGGACGTTCGGCTCCGATGTCCACGAACAGCCCATATCGCTCCACCCGGACAATCCGACCGGTGTGAGTCTGGCCCTCGGCCAGCTCCTTCCACTCCACGTCGGGGGGCTTGACCAGCGTCAGGGCGACCCGGCCCTGGCGGGGGTCCACCTGCGTCACCCAGACGGTGACTTTCTGGCCCTCCCGGACCACGTCGGCGACCCGGCTGACAGGCTTATCGCTCAGTTGGGAAATGTGGATCAGACCGTCTCGCTCCAGCCCGATGTCTACGAAGGCGCCGTAGAGTTCCACTTTGCGGATCACACCTTCCAGGCGCATTTTGGGACGAAGTTCGGCGATAGATGTGGGTCGGATTTCGGTGTTCGTAAGTTCCATTCGCTTCCCCCATGCAAGGTATTGCCCGGTCTCCTGGACCGGGCGGGTTTATTATAATGCGGTGTGGGAATTCTGTCAAGCCGGCGCTTTTCGTGTAGTCAACAACTTCGTATAGTCAATATCGGGTTTACCCATAAAGTGAAATCCGGGAGAACGTGCCAGGCACTTCTGAAAGTGCCTGGCACGTTTACTGCGAAAACCCGTGTGATCCGTGTCAATCCGTGTCCCATTTCCAGGGTCGCTCCAGTGCTCCCATCATCTCCCGATAGCGCCGCTGGGCCTCAGCGACGTCCACCGCCGCAAACTGGACGCGGCTTTCGCCCGGCACGCACTGGGCCAGCAGGGGCAGGTCTGCTGTGATGACCGTCGCGATTTTCGGGTAGCCGCCCGTCGTCTGGTGGTCGGCCATCATCACAATGGGCTGACCGGCTGGCGGGACCTGGACCGCTCCCGGCGGCACGCCGTCCGAGATGATCTCCGCCCGACGGCAGGCCACCGGCGGGCCTTCCAGCCGATAGCCCATCCGGTCGGACGTGGGGGAGACGCGGTACTCTGCCCCGAAAAACGTCTCCAGGCCTTCCGGGGGGAAGTGGTCGTCCTGGGGGCCGGGCACCGCGCGGACGGTCGGGCAGTCGCTGTAGGCCGGGAGCCGGTGGGGCGGGAACCGTCGTCCGGCCTGCTCCGGCAGATGCCCGGAGA
>JAGHZG010000151.1 GCA_017743275.1 Chloroflexota bacterium
TTCATTCATCACATTGTGCTCAACTACCAGGACTTTTCAGACAAGCTCTGATTCTCTGATTCTCTGATTCTTTGATTCTTTGATTCTTTGATTCTCTGATTCTCCGATTCTCCGATTCCCCTGGGGAGGAACCATGGCCAATTTCAAAGTGGTGGGCAAACCCATCCGTCGCTTTGACGCCCTGAGCAAGGCTGTCGGGGCCACCGTCTTCGCCGACGACTTCAAGATGCCGGGTATGCTCCACGGCAAGGTCCTGCGCAGCCCGTACCCCTCGGCCCGTATCGTCCGCATAGACCCCAGCCGGGCCCGCGCCCTCCCCGGCGTCGTCTGCGTGCTGACCGCCGCCGACATCGGCTACGCCAAAATGGTCGCCGACATCCCCGGCCAGACCGGGCAACGGGAACGCCGGGGCTCCGAGACCCCCGTCCTGGCCTGGGACCGGGTCCGCTACAAGGGCGAGGCGGTGGCCCTGGTCGCCGCCGAGACCGAAGAGATCGCCGAGAGGGCCCTGGACCTGATAGATGTGGAGTACGAGCCCCTGCCCGGCGTCTTTGACCCGCTGGAGGCGATGAAACCGGGCGCGCCGGTCGTCTTTGAGCCCGATAACATCGTCGCCCGGTGGCGCATCCGCAAGGGCGACATTGAGGCCGGCTTCGCCGCCGCCGACCTCATCATTGAAAACACCTACCGGGTCCCCTTCGTGGAGCACGCCTACATGGAGCCCGAGTCGGGCGTCGCCTGGGTGGATGAGCGCGGCGTCATCAACATCCGGGTCTCCACCCAGGTCATGGAGCACTTCCGTACCGTCGCCCGGACGATAGGTGTGCCCCAGAACCGGGTCCGCATCCAGGGCGCGTTCGCCGGTGGTGGCTTCGGCGGCAAGGAGGACATCACCGTGGAGGTCTTCCTGGCCCTGCTGGCCCTGCACACCCGCCGTCCCGTCCGCCTGGCCTACACCCGTGAGGAGTCCATCCTGGCCCACTCCAAGCGCCACCCCTACATCATGCGCTACCGGACCGGGGTCAAACGGAACGGGCGCATCACGGCGCTCCAGGCGGAACTGATCGCCGATTCGGGCGCGTACCCGTACCTGAGCCCCTACGTCTCCCTCTACTCCACGGTGATGGCGACCGGCCCGTACCGGATAGACAACGTCTGGGTGGACACCGTCGCGGTGGCAACGAACAACCCGTTCACCAGCGCCTTCCGGGGCTTCGGAGGGCCCCAGCCGTGCTTCGCCTACGAGCGACAAATGGACGAGATTGCCCGTGCGCTGGGGCTGGACCCGCTGGAGGTGCGGCGGATCAACTATCTGCGGACGGGCGACACCACAGCCACCGGGCAGGTGGTCCACAGTGCGGTCCTGCTGGAGGAGTCGGCGCGGCGGGCGCTGGAGGCGCTGGGCGAACGGACACCCGACCGGGGACCGATCCGGGTTGGCCGGGGCTTCGCGTCCTACTTCCAGAGTTACGGCCGCCTGATGTGGCTCCACGACACGTCCCAGGCCTGGGTGGGCCTGGAACTGGACGGGACGGTGGTCATCCGCTGCGGCGCGCCGGACCCCGGCGGCGGGCAACTCTCCAGCCTCTGCCAGATTGCCAGCGAGGTCCTGGGCGTGCCGCTGGAGAACGTCGTCGCCTATACCCCGGACACGGCACTCACCCCGCTGGCCGGCACCACCACCGCCACCCGCCAACTCTACATGTCCGGCAATGCCGTCCTGCAGGCCGCCACGGCCATCCGCAAGACCCTGCTGGAGCGGGCGTCCAGGTACTTTGAGGAGGACCCAGACGACCTGGACCTGGCGGACGGGCGGGTGTTCGTCAAGAACGACCCGGACCGGTCCATGCCGCTGGCGGACCTGGTGCGCATCTGTGCGGCAGAGGGGTTGCCCCTCTCCCACCTGGCGATGTTCAAGGCCCCCTTCCGCGACCCCATAGACCCGGAGACTGGTCAGGGGGACGTCTTCCCGGACTTCACCTTCGGGACCTTCGCGGTGGAGGTGGCGGTGGACACGGAGACGGGACAGGTGGAGGTCCTCAAGAGCGTAGCCTGCCACGACGTGGGGCGGGCCATCAACCCCGCCGCCGTCATCGGGCAGATACAGGGGGGAAGCCACCAGGGGCTGGGGTACGCCCTGATGGAGAACCTCATCGTGGAGAACGGGGAGATCAAGACCCCGTCGCTTTCGGAGTACCTGATCCCCACCTCGGTGGACTACCCGACGACGCAGGTCATCCTGCTGGAATCGGGGACGGGCGTGGGGCCGTTCGGGGCCAAAGGCATCGGCGAGCCCGCGCTGACGCCCGTCGCGCCGGCGGTGGCCAACGCCGTGGTGGACGCCATCGGGGTGCCCATCAACGAACTCCCCATCACGCCGGAGCGGGTGCTGCGGGCGCTCAGGTGACCAACGTGCCAGGCACTTCCCGAAGTGCCTGGCACGTTCAGTCAGAGGCCACCAACGCCCTCAGCGTCCCCACGGCCTGCACGTCCACCGGAATCCCGTCTATCTCCTGGGGGACCAGGTCCTCGGCGTCCAGTTCCTCCGGCGGCACCTTGTGGGTCACGGAGACGATGAGGGCCAGTTCGCCGGTATACTGCCCGTCCCGCTGGCGGAGGCCGATGCCGACCCCGACGACGTTTGCTTTGCGCATCAACTCCGCCTCGTGCGCGGCCTTTACTGCCCGAATGCGCGCCATCTCGTCGCTCATCCTCCCTCCGCCATTTCCTCCAGCCAGCGCTCCAATCCGGTCCGAATCTGAGGCAACAACCGCTCCCTCTCCCGATCCGGAGCAGGGAGCAACGGCAACAACTCCTCCGCCAGTGCGGTCAGGTCGGGGCGCCGGCCTTTTTCCAGAGATGCCTGCAGGCGCTGGCGGACATGCCGGAGATACCCGGCCAGGGGGCGGGCGACCTCCGGCCCGCCCAGCGGCCCCCGGCCTGGCACCACCGTCCGGACAGGCGGAGCACCCTCTTCCAGGCGGGTCAGCGCCTCCAGCCAGTGGGTCGGAGAGGGCGCCTCGGAGAGCGGCGGTTGGGTCTGCAGAACCACGTCGCCGGTAAAGAGCACCGCCCGGGTGGGAAGCCACATCCACACGCTGCCCGCCGAGGGGCCGGAGATCGCCTCTACAGTGACCGGGATTTCGTCCTCCAGCGTCACCCGCCCGTCCACGACGATTTCCGGCGATGGAACATGTACCCCCTCCGGGGAGAGAATCGCCCTCCCCTGGGGAGCATAGCGGCGGTTCCAGTCCTCCACCAGTGCCTGCGGCAGATTCTCTCCCCGTTCCCGGATTTTCTGCCAGGTCCCGCGCCCGGCAATTATCGGCACTCCCACCCAGAGCGCGCCCAGCAGCCGGTCCGGATGGTCGTCAGTCAGAATGAGGTAGCGGATGGGGCGGCCGATGGCGCGCGCCGCCTTCCGCCAGGCCTGATGGTCGGAGGGAAACGGCGGCGCATCTATAGCGACCACCCACCGCCCGGTCACTACCAGGCCCACATTCATACCAGGATAAACAGAGGATACGTAGACACCAGAGGCAATCTCTTCCATCACCAATGATCCCGTTCCCTTACCCGCGATACACATCCCGCCTGTGTCCAATGTGCAGTATCGTCACAGTTTTCTGCTCATCGTTAATCTCATAGATGACCCGATAGTCTCCCACACGAATCCGCCAGCCATCGCGGCCGGTTAACTTGAGACATCCCGGCGGTCGGGGATTCTGCCCCAGTGCCCGGATTGCATCCCGGACATGTTCATAAGCCACACCGGGCAAATGTGCCAGTTCCTTTTGAGCCCGGCGCAGGATCAGGACAGTGTACTCCTTCATCGCGCTCGCTCTATTTCCTCAACCGCCTGCTCAAAAGGAATCGCCTCATCCTGCGATGCCTTGGCCCGGTCATAAGCACGAATGGCCTCCAACTCCTCCAGGGCTTCCAGCAACCGTTCATAGTCCGCAATATCCAGAAGCACCCCGACCCGAATGCCCTTTTCATCTGTGACGTATCGCATATTCCAGGTAATTGTGCTCATTGCCCTTCACCTCCCAATCACGTCTTGGGGATTTCCTTCAGTATCTCCTCCACCCGCCCGCGCGGGGCGGCGGGGGCACTCCCCTGGGCAAAGCGGGCCTGCCCACCGCCTTTGCCCCCCAACGGTTCGGCAATGGCCCGCAGGAGGGCCGTCGCGTCGGCGGGGACTCCCTCCGCACAGGCCACGCAGAGGTGGACCCGCTCCCCTCCGACCGAAGCGACCAGCGCGACCGTGCCCGGATGGGCGGCGACCTTCTGGGCCAGCGCCCGCAGGTCGGCGGGGTCCCAGTTCTCCTCCACCGCCCGGGCCACCCGCAGCGGCCCCACCGACACCGCCGTCTCCGCCAGCCGCGCCGCCTCCACCTCCACCAGCCGCTCCCGCAGCGTCCGCGCCTCCCGCCGGGCCGCCTTCGCCTCCTCCTGCAGACGGCCCACCGCCTCCGGCAACTCCCAATACCCCACCGTCAGCATCGCGGCCAGGTTCTGCAGCACCCCGTTCTTCAGCCGGTAATCCCGCAGCGCCCGCCCGCCACAGACAAATTCCACGCGCGTCTCCTGTCCCCGATAGTCCAGGCGGAGCACCTTCAGCAGGCCGATCTCGCCGGTCCGGGCGACGTGCGTCCCGCCGCACGGGTTCAAGTCAAAGGGACGGCCCCCCTCATCGCCGGCCACCTCCACCAGGCGGATGGGCCCTTCTACCTGCGGGGGGCGGCGCAGGGGGAGCGTCGCCACGTCCTCCGGACGCACGAAGTACGCCCGCACGGGCCGGTCCTCCCAGATGACCCCGTTGACCCGATCCTCCACCTCCTCCAGCGCCTGGCGCGAAAGGCGTGGGACGTTCAGGTCTATGGTGCTGACCTCCGCGCCCAGGTGGAAGGAGACGGTATCCGCGTCCAGCAACTGCTCGCAGGCCGCGGAGAGCAGATGCTGACCGGTGTGCTGCTGCATGTGGTCAAAGCGGCGGGGCCAGTCTATCTCGCCGGTCACCTCGTCGTCGGGGAGGGGGGCCGCCAGGATGTGCACGACGGCCCCGTCCGGCTCCCGCACCTCGGCGCCCAGGACCGGGACGCCGCTCAGATGGCCCCGGTCGGAGGGCTGACCGCCGGAGGTCGGGTAGAAGGCCGTGCGGTCCAGAATCACCGCCGGATGGCCGTCCCAGGTCAGCCGCTCCACCACCCGGGCGGTGAAACAGGTCAGGTAGGAATCGGTATAGTACAGGCGATGGGTCATGGGGAATGACCAATGAACAAATGACCAATGACTATTGAGATTCGCCTTGCTATAG
>JAGHZG010000152.1 GCA_017743275.1 Chloroflexota bacterium
GTCCCAGACCAAAGAGCAAACTCCGTTCCAGCCATCGGGTCACCATTTCCCACCTCCTCATATGCAAGCGGTAGGACAACTGCGAGCAGTTGTCCTACTGCAATTATACTCCACAATCGCCCTTCAGTCCAGCCGTCGGCTCACCCGGCGCACCGCCCCCACCAGAATGACCGTTGCCAGAAGGGCCAGGGCCAGCCCGTGGAGCCCCAGGTCGCCCGGCCCGGCGCCCTTCAGCATCACCGCCCGGATGACCGTCAGGTAGTGGTACATCGGCACCACCCGGGCCACCAGGGCCAGCGCCAGGGGCAGGTTTTTCACCGGTACCAGGTAGCCGGAGAACGTCAGGTCGGCCAGCGCCATCATGAAGACGAAGAGGATGGCCTGCTGCTGGGTCCGGGAGACTGAGGAGATGATGACCCCCCAGCCGATTTCCGCCAGCAGGAACGGCACCGTCAGCGCCAGGAGGAGCAGAAAGGAGCCCCGCATCGGCACGTGGAAGCCGAAGCGGGCAATCGCGACCAGGAACAGGAAGTTGACCAGTCCGATGAGGAACGCCGGGATGGCTTTCCCCAGGACAATCTCCGTCCGGCTCAGCGGGGTGACGATGAGCCCCTCCAGCGTGCCCAGTTCCCGCTCCCGCGCCAGCCCCAGCGAGGCGATGACCAGGGTAATCTGGTAGGTGATGAAGCCCACCTGGGCCGGAATGGTGAACTGCCGGACGTCGTAGGTCGGGTTGTAGTAGGTGACCACCCGCAGGTCTATCACCGGGTCGGTGCGGATGCCCCGCTCCGCCAGGCGCTGCCGGGTGTAGTCGGCAAAGACGGTCTCCACCGCGCTCTGTACGATGCCCGCCACCGCGTCGCTGGAGCCGTCCACCACCACCCGCACCGGGGCCGCCCGCGTCGGGTTGGACAGGTCCCCGGCAAAGCCCGACGGGAAGATCACCCCCGCCCGGGCCTCCCCCCGCTCCAGTTCCTCCTCCAGCGCCCGCTCGTCCTCCACAAACCGGGTAACCGCCAGTTCCTCCCGATTATCCAGGCGGACCGCCAGTTCACGGGTGACGGCAGAACGGTCCAGGTCCAGGATCACCACCGGCTGCTCCTTGACGCCCCGCCCGGTGGCCCGCGCCAGCAGGACCAACTGGAGCATCGGCAGGACGAACAGGAAGGTCGTCAGCAGCCAGTCCCGGGCCAGTTGCAGCAGTTCTTTCCAGACCAGATTACCGATTCGGGCGGTCATATCAAAATTTGGCCACGAATTGCACGAATTTTCACGAAAATTCGTGGCCCCATTCGTGCAATTCGTGTATTCGTGTATTCGTGGCCCCATTCGTGTTTACAGCCGCTTGCGAAACAGGAGCAAACTGAGAAGCAGTCCCCCCACCCCCATCGCCAGCAGAAGCAGAACATGCACCTGCAGAGGGGCCAGCCCCACACCCTTCAGGAATACCCCCCGGCTGATGGCGACGAAATGGGTCGTCGGCAGCGCGTAGGATACCAGTGTGGAAAGAAGGTTGCGGGTGTCCACCGGCAGAATCAGGCCGGCGATGAAGAAACCGGGCACGAAGAAGACCGTCAACACCAGCAACATCGCCGTCTGCTGGTTGCGGACGAAGTTGGCAATGATCAGGCTGAACCCCATCCCCGCCAGAAAATAGACCGCGCTCAGGGCCAGGTAGAGGAGAAAACCGCCCCGGAAGGGGACACGGAAGTAGAGGACGGCAACCAGCCAGACCGGTAAGACCCCCAGCATCCCGCAGGAGAGGTATGCCCCCAGTTTGCCCAGCAGGTACTCCGCCCCCCGGACCGGCGTGGCGATGAGACTCTCAAAGGACCCGACTTCCTTCTCCCGCGTCAGCGCCAGGGCCAGGGCCAGCGCGGGCATGGAGAGAACAATCGCCGTCAGCCCCGGCACCATACTGACCAGCGATTTCAGCGCCGGGTTGTACCAGGCCTCGGAGCGCACGTCTATCAAGACCGGCGCGGACTTCCCGCCCCCGGATGCGGCCAGCGCGAACGCCGTGGTCCGCTGGTTGAGGGAGAAGACGGCCTGGATGGCGGCGATGGGGTCGCTCCCATCCACCACTGCCTCCACCGGCGCAGACCTCCCCGCCTCCAGTTGACGGGCAAACCCATTGGGGATCACCAGTCCGCAATCCACCCGCCCCGCCCGCAACAACTGCTCCAGTTCAGGGTACGAGGCCACCCATGCCCGCACCTGGAACTCCCCATCGGAGGTGATCGCGGCAACCAGCCGGCGGGAAAGGGAACTCCGGTCCAGGTCCCACACGGCGACATCTATCTGCTGGACGTCCAGGACAAAGACGTGGGCCAGCAAGAATAAGAGAAACGCGGGGGAGACAGTAACCAGAAAAAACAGCCGGAGGTCCCGGAAGATGTGGCGGAATTCTTTGCGGAGGATGGCGAGAGTCCGGCGAGGGGACATACCGGTTTCACGATTCATCCTATCCACTGCCCAAAGCTGCAGACGGATTCAGCCCCCTATCGGGGCTTCAGAAATGGCTTGCGGAGTATCGCTGAGTCAGCCCAACGGTTCACATCGGACTCACTTGATCGGCTGACCCAGACCGATGATCTGCCGGATGGCCGTCAGGATGCCCAGGCCGACCCGGATGGCCTCGCCGGGGGGAATGGCGGGGAGATGCTCCCGTCCGGACTCGTCCACCTGGATGGGAGCGGAGCGCAGGTAGAGATACGCCACACTGACGCCCAGGAGAGCGCCGATGATACCTCCGAACAACATAACCCGGGTTCGCAGGTTCACATCCACCTCCTGGAATCTCTGAAAATAGGACACGGATCAACACGGGGTTTCACGGGTCGGCACGGATAAAAACTCGTGAAAATCCGTATCATCCGTGCCCATCCGTGTCCCATTTAACCGGATTTCTTTCCGACTCCCAGCATCCGGGAAAGCGCGGCACGAGCAGCGGACACGGCAAAGATCGGCGCCGTGGCCCGGCGACAAACCCGCTCCACCCCCCGCTGCCCCTGCCTCAGATACCCACGCGCCAGCAGAAAATAGCGGGGAAGGGACTGCCACCAGCGGGAGCGATAGAGGCCGTAGTTCACCGCCAAGCCCAGGGCCACTCCCACCAGTGCGCCGAAAGCCGCCTCTATCGCCAGCAGAATCAGCGCCAGATCCCGCAGAACGCCCAATTTCCCTCCAGAGGGTGACGGTCACCCCCTCCAGGGGGTGACCGTCACCTGAAGAAATGAGGCTACTCCTCCGGAGGAGGCGGCGGGGCCTGCCCGGCCATCTTCGCCCGCTCCTCCGCCACCAGCATTCGCCGCAGCGTCTTGCCGACGAAGGTCTTGGGCAGTTCGGAGCGGAACTCCACGTAGCGCGGGTACTTGTATTTGGCCAGCCGCTCCTTGGACCACTCAATAATCTCCTCCTCGGTGGCCGTCTCCCCCGGCTTGAGGACGACCCAGGCTTTGACCGTCTCCCCACGGTAGGGGTCGGGGATGCCCGCCACAGCCACCTCCAGAATCTTGGGGTGCTGCTTCAGGACTTCCTCCACCTCGCGCGGGTAGACGTTGTAGCCGCCGCAGATGATCATGTCCTTCTTGCGGTCCACGATGTAGAAGTAGCCGTCCTCGTCCATCTTGGCGATGTCGCCAGTGAAGAGCCAGACGTTACCATCGGGGAGTTGCCGGAGGGCGTTGGCCGTCTCCGTGGGCATCTGCCAGTAGCCCTTGAAGACCTGCGGCCCCCGGATGACCAGTTCGCCCTCTTCACCCGGGCCCAGGAAGCGGGTGCCGGTATCCAGGTCCACGATGGCGGCATCCACATCCGGCAGCGGCAGGCCAATGCTCCCCTCCCGGTTCTCTCCGTACATCGGGTTGCAATGGGTAGCCGTGGGCGCCTCGCTCAGGCCAAATCCCTCCCGCAGGTTGCCCCCCGTCAACTGCTCAAAGCGGGTCTGGGTCTCCCGGAGAAGTGGAGCCGAGCCGCTGATGCAGGCCCGGATGGAGCGAATGTCCACCTTTCCCTCCAGCACCTTCGGGTGGTTGTTGATGGCGTTGTACATCGTCGGCACGCCGGGGAAGATGCTGGGCTTATACTTGTTGATGGTCTCCAGGATATCGTCAATGTCCCGGGGGTTGGGGATGATGATCTGCGTGCTCGCCGATGCCAGAGCGAAGCACATCGCCGCCACCATCCCGTAGACGTGGAAGAGCGGCAGGGCTGTCAGGACGGTCAGTTCAGCATCCCTCACTCCCGGCAGCCAGGATTTGATCTGGAGCACGTTGGCCACCAGGTTGAAGTGAGTCGCCATTGCCCCCTTCGAGATGCCAGTGGTGCCGCCAGTGTACTGGAAGATAGCCACGTCCTCTCTGGGGTTAATCTGCACTTGGGGACGGTCGGCGGGCGAGTTCGCCTTCAGGACATCGTGCAACCACTGGTCGCCCGGTGCCAATGTCACCCGGTCACCGCTCTTCTTCTCCATCGCCAGGGTGAAGAGCAGTTTGAGGACTGGCGGGAAATACTCTTTGATGTTGGTGACGATCACCTGGCGGAGCCGGGTGTTGGGCTGCACCTTCTTGACCACGGGGTAGAAGCGGCTCATGGCAATGATGACCTCCGCCCCGCAGTCATTCAACTGGTGCTCCAGTTCCGGCGGCGCGTAGAGGGGATTGCAGGCCACGACGATGCCGCCCGCCTTCAGGATACCGAAGTAGGAGATGACGAACTGGGGACAGTTGGCTGTCAGAATGGCCACCCGGTCACCCTTCTTCACCCCCATCTTCGCCAGTCCCGCCGCCATCCGGTCGGTCAACTCGTTCAGTTGCCGAAAGGTGAGTTTGCCTCCCTTGAAGATGATGGCGACATGGTCGGGATACTTGCGGGCGTTTTCCTCCAGGAAATAGAAGATAGGAACTTCGGGGTAATCAATGTGATGGGGGACACCGGGGTCGTACTTCTTCAGCCACGGTCGCTTGATCTCCTCCATGGTTTACCTCCTTGCTGGGGATTATGGGATAGGGCCTGGACGCACAGAGTGAGGTTGGGGACAGTATCTCTTTCTTCTATGGAACCGGTTCACCTCCTGTGGGAGTGTACTTTGGGTCATGCTAACGGGATGTACGGTCCTCCACAGCACCTGATGGACATCCACGAATGATTCAGAAGAACAGATGAACTTCAGTTGTCAAAGTTCAGGAAATGTCATTGCGAGGCGAAGCCGAAGCAATTCGCCTGTACCCTTCCCTTCGCTACCCATCCCCCGCTCTCGCGGTTTCGGGTAAACGGGTCGCAC
>JAGHZG010000153.1 GCA_017743275.1 Chloroflexota bacterium
TCCAGCGCCGACCCGCCCCCCAACACCCGCCCACCCAGGCAGAGGATGTTGGCATTGTTGTGCTCCCGGGCCATCCGGGCCATATAACTGTCGGTGGCGACCGCGGCCCGGATGCCTGGTACTTTGTTGGCGGTAATGCACATCCCGATGCCGGTCCCGCAGATCAGAATGCCCAGGTCGGCCTGGCCTATGGCCACCGCGCGAGCCACTCGCGCCGCGTAGTCCGGATAATCCACCGACTCTTCGCCGGAGGCGCCCATATCCTCCACCGGGTAACCGGATGCCTGCAGGAAGCGGATGATCTCCTCCTTCAGCCAGTATCCGGCGTGATCGGCACCGATTGCAATCCGCTCCATCCCCCTACTCCCTATTACTTCTTCTCCCTTCGCTGCCAGCGGGTCTTCTTCAACAGTTTCCGATGCTTATGCTTGGCCATCTTCTTCTTTCGCCACTTGCGGTCTGACGGCATAGAAAGCCTCACCTCCTTTCTGGATGGGTATCCACCAGGGGCATCACGCCCGGTTACTCTCCCACAGACGCTCCTCTCTGGAGTAAAAGTATAACACCAATTTGCCATTTTTGCAAAGCAGAACGCGCCCCGGGTATGTCCCGATTTTGTCGGGCCTGGCCGATTGGTAGGACAACTGCGAGCAGTTGTCCTACGATTTTGGAGCATACCCCTGAGAACGGGTGTTTCTTTCTGTTGGCGGGTTGCCTCGCTGGCCGTATCGGGTCACATGGACAACCGGAGAAACAAAGAGGCGTTTTGCGGCGGCGAACCGTCGCAAAACGCCTCTTTGTTTATTTTCGGCCAAGGGCCATCGCCAAATCATCTATCGGGCCGGGGCTGGACCCACCAGAGGCGAACCCCGTTCTCTACGGCAGAAGCGACCTCCCCCCGCAGTTCCAGTACCTCCAGATGCCCCAGGACTTCGGAGATGGCCAGGAAGCGGTTGATGGGGTCCAGACGGGGGAACAGGGAAAGGGTCAGTTCATAGACGGTGTGCGCGCCGTCTTGAAGGGACTCCGCAATCTGGCGGGCGCGCGCTTCGTGAAACGCCCGCCGACGGGCCACCAGTTCGCTCACATCCGGGATGGAGGGCCCATGGCCGGGCAGTGCCAGGTCCACCGGCAACTCCGCCACCCGCTGTAACTGGCTCAGGTACTCCGCCAGCCGCCGCGGCCGCTCCCCGCCCTCCCGCTCCGGCGGCTCCACCAGGGGGTTTGAGGAGACGTCCCGCAGGAGGTGGTCGCTGGAGATCAGGAGTCGCCGCCGGGGCTGGTAGAGGCAAATGAGCCCCCCGGCATGGCCGGGCGTGTGGAGAACCCGCCAATCCTCACCCCCCAGACAGACCGTATCCCCCTCCGCCAGCACTCCTGTGGGCTGAACAAGGGCGATGTAGTTGCTCATCCCCCTCCGTAGTCGGTCCACCTGAGCGATTTGCTCGGGCGGCATCCCCGCTTCCCGCATCAGGGCGGCGTAGAAGGCCAGCCACCGCTCCCGCTCCTCGGCGGAGTCGGCCAGCAGCAGGAAGTTGGCCGGATGAGTGAGTACCTCCGCGCCCGATTCCTCCGCCAGTTCCCCCGCCAGTCCACAGTGGTCGCTGTGGACATGGGTCAGGATGACGCGTTTCACATCGGAAAGTTGATACCCGCGCGCGGCCAGCGCTTCCCGCAGGGCCTCCTGCGCGGGCCCAAAACGGGGCCCCACATCAATCAGCGTCGGGCCGTCATCCCCTTTCACCAGGTAGACATTGACCGGCCCCACCGGAAACGGGGTCGGAATGGTGAGAATGTCCAGATAATCGGGCAGAGGGGGAGTATGGTGCATTTTTACCAGATCGCCTCCGGGAACGTGCAGACTCCGGCGTGGACGCCGATCCGTTTGTACATTCGGATACCTGTGAAGGGTTCGCCCAGGATGCCGTCGTAGATGGCCCAACTGCGGCCCCGCACCGTGGCCTCCATTCCCGGCCGCCGAAAAGGGGTGGAGTTGTCCAGCCGGGAGAAGAGTAAGCCGCCCCGGCCGAACTCCTGATGAATCCACTCCATTCTCCCCTGGCCCATGGTGTAGGCGAACCCACAGCGCTCAAACAGGATGGCCGCGTGGTAGAAGAGGGGCTGGGCTTGAAAGCGGTCGTACCCCAGACGGGCGACGAATTCCTCAAAGCGCGGGATGAGCCGCCGGGTCAGGCGGCCTCCCTGCCGGACCTGCCCCGGGGCCAGTCCGGCCTCCATAGCCCGTATCTCCTCCGGAATGTTACGCCCGTCCAGCCCAAAATTGGTGGGCCGACCGTCCGGCATCCGGTCCACGTTGAATCGCTCTGATGTGGGGTCGGTGATGGAGAAGAAGAGGACCTCCAGTTGGTTGTGGAGAGTCTCCGCCAGTTCCAGATAGAGGACGGGGTCGGGGGCATCCCACTGGTGGCGCAGGGCGATGGTGACCGAACAGGTCCCCGGCTCGCAGATGCACTCCCACAGGGGCCGTCCCTGGGAGTCGGTCAGCGAGAAGGGAATCCCGAATTGGAGCAACGCTTCCGGCGGGATGAGCAGTTTGTAGATGGCCTCTTTCTGAGGACGGGGAAGATGGTTGATCTGCCGGATGGAGACCAGTTGTTGTCCGTCCACCACGAAGGGTTGCACTTTTACCATCGGAGTCGTCCTTTCCACTCTCGCCGGATTTCCCGCTCCAGGTCTCTGCGGGCGATGGCTTCCCGTTTATCGTACTTGCGCTTGCCCCGGGCCAGGGCGATTTCCACTTTGGCCCGACCGTTCTTCAGGTACATCCGCAGGGGGACGACCGTGTACCCCCGTTCCCGCATCCGGCCGATGATGCGGTTGATCTCCCGGCGGTGGAGGAGCAACTTGCGTGGCCGCAGGGGGTCATGGTTGAGCCGACCGGCCGGTTCGTAGCGCGCGATGTGGACGTTGACCAGCCAGAGTTCGCCGTCCTGCTCCTGCACGTAGCCTTCTTGCAGGCTGACCTGGGAGGCACGGACGGACTTGATCTCGGTCCCCGTGAGCACAATCCCCGCCTCGTACCGTTCTTCTATCTGGTACTCGTGGGTGGCCTTCCGGTTGGTCGCGACGACTTTGATGCCGGTCATATCCTGTTGGGTGGTGAACGTGCCAGGCACTTCAGGAAGTGCCTGGCACGTTCGGGCTTATTTGCCGGTCAGCAGATACTCCACTGCCCGATCCAGTTGAGGATCCTCATCCGGCCCTGCGTCCTCGGGCCAGGGGACGACGATGTCGGGCGTCAGCCCCCGACCGTTGATGGCCCGGTTGTTGGGGGTGAACCAGTGGGCGATGGTCACCCGCAGTTCGGAGCCATCGCGGAGGCGGTAGGGGCGCTGGACCGACCCTTTGCCCAACGTCTGTTCGCCGATGAGAATCCCGCGCCCCCGGTCCTGGATGGCCCCGGCGACGATCTCGGAGGCGGAGGCGCTCCCCCCGTTGACCAGGACGACCAATGGGATGGATTCCGCCGGGCCGCCGTCGCGGGAACGGAATACGTCCTCGTCCTCTTTCGTGCGCTGTATCGCGATGATGCCCCGATCCAGGAATATGTCGGCGACGTTCAGCGCCTGGTCCAGCCAGCCGCCAGGGTTATCCCGCAGGTCCAGGATCAGCCCCCTGGGGTTGCGGCTCAACAGGTCCGTCAGGGCGTTATTCATCTGCCGGGTGGCGGTGGCGCTGAAATCCCTCAGACGGATGTAAGCAATGTTCTCTTCCAGCATCTCGGTCTCTACCAGCGGGATCTCAATGCGCGCGCGGGTGATGGTGACCTCAAAGGTCTCCCTCTGCCCCGGGCGCTCAATGAGGAGGGTGACCTGGGTCCCGGCGGGCCCCCGGATCAGCGCGATGGCCTCGTAGATGCTGTAGCCGATGATGGACTGTCCGTTCACCTCCAGCACCCGGTCGCCGCTTTTGAGGCCGGCGGCCTCGGCGGGGGTGTTGGGGATGATGCCCGCAATCTCCAGTTTCCCGTCCTCCCGCATCCGGACGTAGGCGCCGATGCCCTGGAACTCGCCGCTGGCGTCCTCGTTGATGATGGTTGCGATGCGGGGCTCAATGAACGACGTGTACTGGTCCCCCAGTGTCTGCAGGCTTCCCCGAATCGCGCCGTGGATGATGGTCTGGATGTCGGGGATGTCGCCGTAGTACGATTGCCGGACGATGTCCCAGACGTCCCAGAACAGTTGGATGGCCTCCTCTTCGGACTGAGGAGACGCAGGAGTGGGGGTAGGCATCAGAGGGATGGGCAGGGAGATGTCGCCCCGGTTCACGAGATGGGCGGTGCTGAAACCGGCTAAGAACGCCGCGCCCGCCGTACAGATCAGAATCAGCAGGACCAGAAGTCCAGCCAGCCAGAATGTCTTGCGTCCACTCATGTCTTCATCACCTCGGGTTTACAGGTTCAGGGTAATTACCTCCCCTGGTTCTGTTGGGCAGGGTGAGCCGTCCACGAATGTTTCACGAATGCACGAATAGCGCTATCATTCGTGTATTCGTGGCGCATTCGTGGATGGCCCCCGCGCCTGACGATCAGCGCAACAGAAGGTGGTAGGTAATTACGGGCAGGGGGAAATATATCACCGAATGCGGATTTTGGGAAGTGGATTGCGGACTGCGGATTGCGGATTGCGGATTGCGATTATGAGTTTTCGCTTGACTTCTCCTTTGCCTTATGGTATGATAAAGATGTTTCCACTTACTACCGGCTCGCCGGAAGGAGGCTTGTATGAACCGCTTTCGCTCCATTATTTTCCCCCTGCTGGGTGTGGCGGTGATCCTGTTGTTGCTGGTGGGATGTTATATGCCCGCTGCCCCCGATGTGACCCCCACTCCCTCCCTGCAAGAGATAGAGGAAGCGGGAATGGCGACATTGGCTGCTCAGGCTGCCGCCACCAATCTGACGCTGACGGCGATAGCGGCTGCTCCCCCGCCCGTAATGGAAACTCCAACGCCTGTTCCCCTCTCTCCCGCAGAGACCCCAGTCCCCACGCCTGTGCCCACGGAAGTCCCCATGGCCGCGCCAGCGCAGACTCCCATTCCCGCGCCAGCGCAGACTCCCATTCCCACGCCGGCGCCGCCGCCGGTGCCGACCACCCCGGTGGTTGTGGCTCCTGCGGGGGGCGAAACCACTTATGTCGTCCAACCAGGGGATCGCTTGTACCGCATCGCTCTGCGATTCGGGGTGGATTACCGTGTGCTGGCGGCCCACAATAATATTGTTAACCCCAACCGCATCTA
>JAGHZG010000154.1 GCA_017743275.1 Chloroflexota bacterium
CTGGGGGGACCTTCGCGATTCCGGGGCGGTGGCGGCGGCGGTGGAAGGGTGCCGCGCCGTCATCCACGCCGGGGCCGTCTTCCGCTTCTGGGGGCGACGGGAGGAGTTCTGGGCGACCAACGTGGAGGGGACCCGGAACGTTCTGGAGGCCGCCCGCCGGGCCGGGGTGGGCCGGTTCGTTCACATCTCTACCATCGCCGTGGTTGGCAAGCCCCCGGCGGAGGGGCTCATCACCGAGGAGACGCCGTGTCGGCCCCAGGACGCCTATCAGGAAAGCAAACTGGAGGCGGAGCGGCTGGTGATGAGGTCCGGGCGGGAATGGGGCCTGCCCGTCATCGTCCTGCGCCCCGGCGCCATCTACGGGCCCTGGAGCCGCTACGCCTTCAACCGTCTGTTCATAGAGGATCCGCTGCGGGGGTTGGCCTTCCGCGTCCACGGTGGGCGGCACATCACCTTTCCAGTCTTTGTGCGGGACGTGGCATGGGCGGCGGAGGCGGCGCTCACGCGCGGCCGCCCGGGCCAGGTCTACAATATCTGCGGGCCGTGTATGACCCACCGGGAGGTCGGGGAGGTACTGGAGCATCTCATCGGCCGACGCATCCGCTGGATTCCGGCCCCCGCCTGGGGGATGGTCGCGCTGGCATGGGGGTGGACGGCCCTCTCCCGCTGGACCGGTCGGGAGCCCCACTACCCCATCGGCCTCTACCCGTACGTGTTTTACGACTGGCGGGTGAGCACGGAGAAGGCGCGGCGCGAACTGGGTTACGAGCCGACGCCGCTGGAGGAGGGGCTACGGGAGACGCTGGAGTGGTATAGGAGCCAGGGATGATGCGGACGGCGGCCACAGGCCGCCGTCCGCATCATCATCCCAGCAACTGGGAAAGGCAGGCCAGGACAGCGTGGGTGCTGGCCCGCTGACGGGGGTCGCAGGCGACGACCTGCTGGGAGGCCACCCCCAGCGTCCGGGCAATCTCCTTCGGGGGCATCGGGCGATGCCCATCCTGTTTGGTCGCCACCACCAGATAGGGGGTCCGCCGACGGGCCAGGCGCCGCAGGAGTTGACGGGCCAGCGTCAGCGTGGAGCGGTCGGTGCTATCTACCAGGACCAGCAGAGCGTCCGCATCCCGGGCCAGGATGTCCCACATAAAGTCAAAGCGCGGCTGGCCGGGGGTGCCATACAGGTGAAAGAGCCGGCCGCTTACCGTCGTCTGTCCGTAATCCATCGCCACCGTGGTGGTCTCTTTGACCTGAGACAGGTCATCGGTGATGCGCTTTTCCGTACTGACGACCGGGATATCGGAGGCCGTCCGGATAAACGCGCTCTTCCCCGTGTTGAATGCCCCGGCGATCACCACTTTGCAGGACTTCATTGGGCTCTTTCCTCCGCATCCTGCCGGAAATCCACAAAGCGATACCCCACGCCTCGCTCCGTGAGGATGTAGCGCGGGTTGGACGGGTCCGGCTCAATCTTTTGCCGGAGATAGGTGATATAGAGTCGCACGTAATGGGTCTCATCCCGGTATTCGGGCCCCCAAACCTTCACCAGCAGCGTCTCCTGCGGGACCACCCATCCGGCATTCTCAATCAACACGCTCAGCAGGCGGAACTCCGTGGGGCGGAGTTTCACCCGCTTTCCCCCCACAATCACCTCCTGCAGGTTATAATCCACGCTGAGATAATCGTCAATCTTCAGGATGGCGGATTCCGGCGAGGCCAGCGGTCGGGCCCGCCGGAGGACGGCCTGGATGCGGCTGACCAGTTCCCGCACGCTGAAGGGTTTGGTGACGTAGTCGTCGGCTCCCAGCCGCAGCCCGTGGACGATGTCGTCCTCATCGGAGCGGACGGTCAGCATGATGACGGGCACGTCAGAGAACTCGCGCAGGAGCCGGAGGGTCTCAAACCCGTCTATGTCGGGCATCATCACATCCAGCAGGACCAGGTCCGGATGGAGGGAGCGGACGCGCTGGAGAGCCTCCAGGCCGGAAGTGGCCGTGGTGACCCGGAATCCCTCCAGTTCCAGGTTCATGCGCAGGAAACGGAGGATTTTTTCCTCATCATCCACGATGAGGATCAGGGGGCCAGCAGACTTCTTGCTGCTCATTTTATTCCCGTACGAAGGTCACCAGTTTCTCTTCCTCGCCGGTGGGCAGAATCTCCACGCAGTGAATCCGGTGCCAGGGCAGAATGAGGGAGCGGACTTCAGGGAGCAAATAGTTCACTTCCCGGCCATCCCGTCGGCGGGGGTTCTCACAGACCAGGAACTGGTCGGTGGGCTCCGGGATGCGATCAATCTCAGCCACAATGGGGTCTTCGTTCATCATATGGATCAGAACGGTCATCGGCATTCGGAGCCTCCTGGGGTGAGAGTGGTCGTCATACAGGGTAAATCCGTACAGGATAAATCCTGTGCTACGGCTGCTACGATTCGGTGCAAACAGTGATGTGGAGGCGCAATCGGCCCAACTGGAGTTCGGCCTCTCTGGGCAAAGGATAGGGCAGGTAGGGAGTCAGGCGCTGGCCATTCAGGAAGGTGCCGTTGGCGCTTCCCACGTCCTCAACGTACATTTTTCCTTCCCGCTGGACGATTTTGGCATGGCGACGGGAGACGCCCATCTCCAGCCCTCGCTCCGCCCCCAGGTCCAGATGGGGGAAGATGCCGTGGGTGGGGTCCAGCCGCCCCAGCAAGAGTTCAGGAAGAGCGGGAAGGACAATCTCCCGCCCGGTATCCACAATCCGTACCCGGATGACGGGCGGCGCCTTCTCCCGGTCATTGCCGGGCACCTCGGTCTCCCAGGTCGCCGCCCGCGGCGCGGACAGTTCATCGGTGGGAAATGGCTCCGTCCGCAGTGTCTTCCCGGAAGGAAGATAGACACCGCACTCACTGCAAAAGAGAGTGCCCAACCGATGTTTCTTACCGCAAGACGGACACTCTATCATGGCCCCCTCCTATCTCAGTCCCAGGCCCCGGGTCCCATAGCGAATGGTCTTCTGCCCCTTGCTGGACATCTGGCCTCCCTGAGCGATACGACTGGCCTCCAGCAGCGCCACGTGTGCCAGTTCCGCCTCCCCCATATCCAGCAGGCGGGTCGCAATCGTTTCCAGCCGTCGCCGGGCATCTTCTATCTGGCCGGTATCCAGGGCTTTCCAGACCTGTTCCTGCATCCGGAAAATGGTGAGTCGGCTGAGGACGTTGACCAGAGCCGGGGGGACGGGCTCTTCTACGGCTTCAGGGACGAACTCCCGTTCCAGGTCAAAAATCAGCCGCTCCTGCCGGTTAAAGGTGGGAATATGGGCGCTCATCTCCAGTTGGAGCAGGGGGTGGAACCCCGGCCGGCTTTCCCGAACGACAATCTCAAAGAGGACCTGCGTGGCCTTTCCGGCCAGCAGATTGCCCAAATGGTATACTCCTCCTTCCGAAGTGAGACGTTCTATAGGGGGTGCACTCCGGAAGCAGTTTTCCACCCACGCCCGTTCGGTCGTGCGAACCGTCAGGGTGACATCGCGGGCCAGCAGCATCGTCAGCCGCTGAACCAGTTCCCGCATCACCCCGCGAACCTGCTGGGGATAGGCGATGTAACTGGAGGTCCCACCGGTCTGACGGGCCAACTGGTCCAGAAAGGCGTCGTTCCAGTCTTCGCCGATACCCAGCACACTGATTTCAATCCCTTCCAGCCCGGCCCGACGGGCCTCCGCCAGGCACTGCTCCTCGTCCCCATATGTCCGCCCATCGGTCAGCAGAATCAGATGGCTGAGGGTATCCTTTCTGTGGTGACGCCGGATTTCCTCCAGGCCGGCCTGTAACCCCTTCAGGATTTCCGTTCCCCCACTGGCCCATATGGAGGAAATACGGGCGTGAATCCGCAGCGGATCGGTCAGCGGCTGGCTGGGATACATCACCGTAGCCCGGTCGTTGAAGGCGACCACCCCGACCATATCCTCTTTCGTCAACTCGTCTACAATCTGGTGGGCCGCCGCCTTGACATGGTCCAGCCGGTCGCCGTCCATAGAGGTGCTCTGGTCAATGACCAGGCACAGGTTCAACGGGACCCGTTTGAAGGCGGTCTTCCCGGACGGTTTCAGGTCCACCAGGAGATAGAGCATCTGCTCCTCGGGCAGGGCCTGAAGTTGCTGGCGGCTGACCAGGATGTCCCAGGCCAGAGCCACGTTCAGGTCTTTCCCCCGCTCCGCCCGCCGCCGGTCATAGGCCTGCCGACGGGCCAGGTCGCCCAGAACCCGGTACGCTTCCTGGACCTCCTGGAATCGCTCTGCGGAGGCCTCTTCGGACCCGCTATCGGGATGAAACCGGCGGACTAACTTGCGGTACGCATGCCGAATCTCCTCCTGGGTGGCCAGCGGGGAGACTCCCAGAACAGCGTACAAGTCCTTTTCTTCCTCGCGCATGCTCATCTCTCCAGCAGGTGCACTTCCGACCCGGCGATTTCCGGAGGAGCCGCGAGGATAACGCTGATGTTGTCCTTTCCTCCAGCCTGATTGGCCTTCTCCACAAGGGCATCACACGCCTCTTGCAGGGAAGAGGATGTGGTCACAACGTGGGCGATTTCTTCTTCGCTCACCATCTCCCAAAGTCCATCGGAGCAGAGCAGGAGAACCCCTCCCGGCGGTATGTGGCAGAAAAATGTATCCACCTCCAGTGGCCCTCTTTGCCCCACCGCGCGATAGAGCACGTTTCGTTGCGGGTGATGGGCCGCCTCTGCCACGGTCATCTGGCCCAGTTCTATCATAATATCCACGAGGGAATGGTCGCGGGTAATCTGACTGCAACCTTCGGGCGAGATCAGGTAAGCCCGACTGTCTCCGACATTCGCGATGTACGCCTGGTTTCCCAGGACCAGGGCGCACAGGAGCGTGGTCCCTCCTCCCGGCACGCGCTCGGTGACCAGTTCGTTGGCCTTCTGAAAGGCTTCCGTCAGCAGTTCTTTCAGCGAAGGCTCACTGGCGCTGTGCTCGCGTACGGGGAGCAGGGTCAGGCAGGCCTGGAGGATGTGCCGGGCGACGGCCCGGACCGCCAGCGCGCTGGCCATCTCACCAGCCAGGTGTCCCCCCATTCCGTCGGCCAGAACCAGGAGACCGGTGGGCGGCGAAGAGTGGTATCCTCCCTGCTCCAACTCCGCCACCAGCACAGCATCTTCGTTGTGGCTCCGTTGCTGGCCGACGTCGGTCGCCCATCCCACTTCCAGCCGGGGGCGCGGGGAGGGAGCCCTGTCTCTTATACACATCTGACGCTGC
>JAGHZG010000155.1 GCA_017743275.1 Chloroflexota bacterium
TACAACATCGGTGCCGAGGGGCAATTGCTCATCGGCGCCATCTGCGCCACGGGTGTCGCCCTTTTCGTCCCGGGCATCCCGGACGGGCTCCGGCTCCCGGCGATGTTCCTGGCCGGGGCCCTGGGCGGTGCCGCCTGGGCGATGATCCCCGCCGTCCTCAAGGCCCGCCTGGGGATAGATGCGGTGCTCACCAGTTTGATGACCGTCTACATCGCCAGCGAACTGGTCAACCATCTGGTCTATGGTCCGTGGAAAGGGCCGGGAGAATGGGGCTTCCCGTATACCGACAAGTTCCCCATCGCTGCTCAACTGCCCCGCCTGGGCGTGACCCGCATCCACTACCCCACCCTGATGCTGGCCTTACTGGCGGCGGTGCTGGCCTACTTGCTGGTACAGCGGACCCGCTGGGGATTTGAGATCCGGGTGACGGGAGAGAATCCGGATGCGGCCCGCTACGCCGGGATGAACTATCTCCGGACGGTGATGCTGGTGATGGCCCTCAGCGGCGCCCTGGCGGGGATGGCGGGGGTCGGAGAGGTGGCGGGCATCCACTACCGGCTCCGCTACCCTCAGGGCATTTCCCCTGGCTACGGTTTCACCGCCATCATTGTCGCCTGGCTGGCGCGCCTGAACCCGCTGGGGGTGATTCTGACCTCGCTGCTCATCGGCGGACTGCTGGTGGGCGGGGACGCCATTCAACTCAAAGGTCTTCCTGCGGCGACGGTCTACGTCTTCAACGGGATGATTCTTCTCTTCGTGCTGAGCGGTGACCTGTTCACCCGCTACCGGGTCAGACTGGAATTTCCGGGTCGGACCGCCGTAACTGTCGCCCGATCCGAACGGGAGGAAGCGGTATGAGCATCTGGGCCTACATCCTCTCCGTGTTGCAGGCAGCCATTCCCGCCGGTACCCCGTTGCTCTATGGCACCCTGGGAGAGGTGACTGCTGAGCGGTCCGGCGTGGTCAACCTGGGGGTGGAGGGTATGATGATTATGGGCGCGGTGACGGCCTTCGGTGTCGCCCAGGCGACCGGTAACCCCTGGCTGGCCATCGCCGCTGCCGCGCTGGTGGGTGGACTACTTGCCCTCATCCACGCCTTCGCCAGCATCACCCTGCGGGTCAACCAGGTCGTCTCCGGCCTGGCGCTGACGATGCTGGGGCTGGGGATCAGCGGGATGATCGGCAAGCGGTTTATCGGCATGCCGCCCCGCGTGCAATTAAAACCGGTCGCCATTCCCGGTCTGAGCGACCTGCCCGTGTTGGGACCGTTGCTCTTTCAGCATGATGTGCTGGTCTATATCAGCCTGTTGATGGTGCCCGTCCTGTGGTTTGTGTTCTACCGCACCCGCTGGGGCATCAATCTGCGGTCGGTGGGCGAAAGCCCCGCCACGGCCGACGCCATGGGGGTCAACGTCTTTCAGGTCCGTTACCTGGCCGTCTTCTTCGGCGGACTGATGGCGGGCATCGGCGGGGCCTACCTCTCCATCGTCTACGCCCCGGCCTGGATTGAAGGGATGACGGCGGGCGCCGGCTGGATTGTCATCGCCCTGACCATCTTCGCCATGTGGGACCCGGTACGGGGGTTGTTGGGGGCCTACCTCTTCGGCAGTGTGCGGGTGCTCCAGTACCGGCTCCAGGCGCTGGGCATCTCCCCGCCGCTCCTCAATATGCTCCCCTTCATCCTCACCATCCTGGTCTTGATGGTCAGCGCAGGGGAGGCAATGCGCAAGCGGCTGGGGGCTCCAGCGGCGTTGATGCAGCCGTACACCCGGGAGGAACGGTAGTGGGGGCGTAACTATTCAGGCTTCCTCACCCCGCTCCCGCCGCCTGCGGCGGCACCCCCTCCCCTCTCCTGAACTTCGTTCAGGAGAGGGGAGCATCCTTATTCGGGCCATCATAAAACCTCTGGGAAGTGTAGGCCCCGTCATTACCCGTTTGCGGGACGGAGAGTACAAAGCAATTTATTCGTTCCCTTTTCTTGAAGAACTGGTTGCCACTCTTTCTCTCCCCCGTATCCGCCACAAATATCACCTTACGGATCAAGATGTTGCGACCATTGCGGCTCTACTGATCGTACGAGGCCTTCTGGTGGTCCCCGAGCGACGAGTTGAGGCCTGCCGGGATCCTGCGGATAACATGGTGCTGGAGGCGGCAGTGGCAGGAGATGCGGATTACATCGTGACTGGGGATGAGGATTTGCTGATGCTTCGTTCTTTTGAGGACATCCCGATTGTAGGTCCTGCTGAGTTTCTGCGAATACTGGAAAAAGCGCAACGCAGTGAGAGGTGATGCGGCGGCGGCCTTCGGCCGCCGCCGCAAAAACCCATCACTTCAGCAGGCGGACAATAATGTTCAGAATGATGGTGAGTAAAAGGCTCAGGATGATGGAGCCCAGAATGGGAACCACGCAGGTGAACCCGGGGCGCTCAATGCGCAGAGTGCCGGGAAAGTCCCCCATACCGGAGAATCGGCCCATCAGCCAGATCAGGCCACCAATGACCGCCAGAGTCAATCCCAGGAAAACCATCCACTTCCCCATCCATTCCATACCGTTCATATCTGCCTCCCCCATCCGCTACTCGGTTCGCGTCACTTTTTGCAGGCCGCGCGGTTGATCCGGGTCCAGTCCCCGGGCCTGCGTCAGCCCCAGAGCGAAGAGTTGCCCGGGCACGACGGCGACCATCGGAGAGAGCCATTCGGGAATTCCCTCCGGCAGCGGAAGCGGGGTTTGTGCCAGAGAGAGGACCTCCTCCCGCGCCGAAATGACCACCAGTTCTGCCTCCCGCTCCCGCAGACGGCGCAGAAAGTCCACCATTTCGGCGGTCACTGCTCCCTCCGGCACGACGGCGATGACCGGGAACCCCTTCTCCACCAGCGCCACCGGGCCATGCTGAAAGTCGGCCGAGGAGTACGGCTCGGCCAAGACGTAGGTCAGTTCCTTGAGTTTCAGGGCGATCTCGTAGGCGGTGGCGTAGTTGTAGCCCCGGCTGACCACCACGCACGCCTCCATATATCGGTACCGCTCGCTGGCCCGACAAACCGTCGGCGCCGATGAGACGACCTGACGGATGGCCCCGGGCACCGTCCGCAGGGCGGCGAACATCTCCTCATCGCCAGCCAGCGCGGCGCTGAGCATTCCCAGGGCCAGCAGAGAGGCCGTGTAGGTCTTCGTCGCGGCGACGCTCCGCTCGGTACCGGCGTGCAGAGGGATGACCCATTCGGCGGCCCGGGCCAGCGGAGACGCCGGGTCGTTGGTGACCGCCAGGGTAAGAGCACCCTGCCGCCGTCCCTCCTCCACCACGGCCACAATGTCGGGCGACTGGCCCGATTGAGAGACCGCGATGACCAGCGCATCGGCCAGGCAGGGCGGGCGGCGGTAGAGGGTGAAGAGCGAAGGAGTGGCCAGTGCCACTGGCAGGCTGTTCACCGCTCCCAGAAGGTACTGGCCGTAGCGGGCGGCGTTGTCGGAAGTGCCGCGAGCGGCCAGTACCGCAAAGCGCGGCCCACGCTCCCGAATCGCCCTGGCGACGGTCTCCACTGTACCCCGTTCCCGGTCCAGTAACCGGTCCAACACTTCCGGCTGTTCCAGAATCTCCTGTTCCAGGTAGGACATTTCTCCCTCGCTACCAGAATTTGTAACTATTGGTTTGTCAACCGTGCTTTTGTGGGTCTCTGTGCTCATCATGTTGGCGAATTCCGGCCACAAAAACAGACTTGACAAGCCACTATTCAGCCGATGGAAATCGCCCTCCCTGGGCACTCCGTGCCGGGTGTCGGCCTTCGCCGACACTTTTACCAGAGGGATCGGCGAAGGCCAACCGAAAGACCTGCGGCCCAAGAAGGCTATTCAGGCCGACGGAGATTGTCCTCTCTGGGCCCTGCGTGTTGGATGTCGGCTTCCGCCGACACTTTGAGGTCGGCGAAGGCCGACCATCGGCCGCAGGCCCAAGAAGGCTGACTTCAGTCAGCGCTGAATAGTTACCAGAATTTTTCTCCTCCCAGCATCCGCCGAAGGAAGTGGTACATCGCGTAGCACTCCATCGCGAACGGCGGGAAGCCCAGCATGCCCAGAACGGGCATCTGGAAGTAGTACACCCCGAAGTCCAGAGGCCAGGGTATGGTATAGCGCCATCCGGCGGTGGCCCAGTAGTTCCAGAACTCCCAGAGCAACCCACAGACGCCCCCCGCGGCCAGCAGGAGCAGCGCGGGGCGGGGATTGCCCTCCTCCCACGCCCGGTAGCAGGACGGCGCCCCCAGGTGTCGGTTGACCGGTTCCAGGAACAGAATGAACCCCGTCCAGACGAACGCGAAGGTGAAAGGACGGGCCGGGGCCGGCAAGATAGGGGGAATGGTCAGAAAGGCGACTCCCAGGAGGAAAGACATCGCGCTCCCGAACGGGGTCATCGGTCGGGGCGAGACCCGGACCCGCCGGAAGAGTCCCAGTCCCTCCAGCACGTCCGCCGTCTCAAAGATGGCCGGGAAGATGGTGGCGAACGACCAGAGGTAGGCCAGGTTTCGCACCCACGGATTTTCCGGCACCCCAACGTAGTACCAGTTCCCCAGGCGCAGGTTATAGAGTTCAAAAATGAGCCAGCAGCCGACGGAGAGCCAGGGAATCATCAGTGCCTCTCGGGGCTGGCTCCGGATGAGGGAACGCCCCCGCAGGCGGAAGGAGAGAGCATCGGCGAAGAGGATGTACCCCGTCCAGACGATGGGGGTGAACCAGCGAGAGATGAAGGGCTCTCGGAGAATCAGGCCCATTTCCGCCCCGAGGACGATGAGAGCACCGAGCCAGCCGTACCAGGGAAAGCGGCCAGGGGATGGGTCTTTCATTGGACCTCCACCTCCGGATAGAAAAATAGCCCGGTGACGCGACCGGGCTACCCAGGAGCGGGTGACGGGATTCGAACCCGTGGCATTCAGCTTGGGAAGCTGACGTTCTACCGCTGAACTACACCCGCTTCTGCCTGTATATTATAGCCGGTAGTGCGGAAAAGTCAAGCAACTTAACTTGCCTGGCACTTTGAAAGTGCCAGGCAAGTTTATGTGGATGCCCCGCGCAGCATAGACGCCACCCAGAGCCGCGCCGGATGCTCCACCCGCTCCAGTTCGGCGATGACTCTCTCCACGTCGTAGGCCACCCGCCGCAGGGTGACGGTGCACTCCGGGCCGCTGAAGTCCAGAATCGCGTACCCGGCGCGCGGATCACCGTCCAGCGGCAGGCCCACGCTCCCCCCATTGAC
>JAGHZG010000156.1 GCA_017743275.1 Chloroflexota bacterium
CCACCGGCCACCGTTCCCGGTAGAGGCGGAAAACCGCTTCCGGGCTCACCGGGAGATTGGTGATCAACATCAGGGGCTTCCGATACGCCGGGTCCCGAAAGACCCAGATGCTGAAGGTGTCGTGATCTGCCGATACCTTCTGGTCGCTCCGCACCAGGCCATGATACCCCTGGGCGCGGATTTCCCGCCCCTGGTACACGAAGGTCCGCTCCTCGTCCGGTGGGGTGGCCGGGAGGGTCTGGCCCCAGTAACGGCGGGGAAGCGGAAAGACCCATTCTCCATACTCCGGGGGATACCCTCGCTTCTGGTGCGGCGGGAGTTGATTCCACCGGGCCGTACAGTTGTCCGTCTTTGGCCCAAGATTCCAGTTCTTCTGGGGTCATTGCCGCTCTCCTTCGGGATGGGTTTCATCGCTATTATCACCGAGAAGAGGAATGTACGCAAGTGCGGTTGTAAGAGGAATCCGCCACCACCCGGCTGGCTCACCACTGTATGCTGGCCCGACGGCCTGTGCTACAGGGGCGTGCCTTTGCCAACGTCTTTATGGCGCTTGCCCAGAGGCCCCCCGGCAGGCAGTTACCCCTTAAGGTTAAGCCCATACAAGCAGGAGGAGACTATGGCATCGTTGCACGAGACGGTATCCCACATTGGCCCTCTTTCCGCCGCCGCGATGGAAGCGGCACGGGCCCGGCAGGATCAGTTGACCAAGCCCCAGGGGAGTCTGGGGCGGCTGGAGGACCTTTCGGTCCAGGTGGCCGGGATCACCGGCAATCCCCGGCCCGTCATCCGGCATAAGGCCGTCATCGTCGCTGCCGGGGATCACGGGGTGGCGGCGGAGGGGGTGAGCGCGTACCCCCAGGAGGTCACCGCCCAGATGGTCTACAATTTCCTGCGGGGCGGGGCCGCCATCAACGTCCTGGCCCGCCACGGGGGCGCGCGCGTCGTGGTCGTGGACGCCGGGGTCGCCGCCGATCTGGAGCCCCATCCGGCGCTGAAAATCCGCAAAATCGGGTACGGGACGGGCAATATCGCCCGCGGCCCGGCGATGAGCCGGGAGCAGGCCGTGCAGGCTCTGGAGACGGGCATCGCGCTGGTAGAGGAGGAGCGAGCCCAGGGGCTGGACCTGGTCGCGCCGGGGGATATGGGGATCGCCAACACGACCCCGGCGGCAGCCATCGCTGCCGCCGTCACCGGCCTGCCCCCTGCGGCGGTCACCGGGCGGGGCACCGGCGTGGACGACGAGGGGCTGGCCCGCAAAATCGCCGTCGTGGAGCAGGCCCTCCGGGTCAACCAGCCCGACCCCCGGGACGGTGTGGACCTCCTGGCGAAAGTCGGCGGGTTTGAGATCGGGGTCATCGCCGGGATCATCCTGGGGGCGGCAACCCACCGTATCCCGGTGGTACTGGATGGCTTCATCTGCACCGCCGGAGCGCTGATCGCCGCGGCCCTGGCGCCCGCCGCGACCGCGTACTGCATCGCCGGGCACAACTCGGTGGAGGCAGGTCACCGGGCTATGCTGGAACACCTGGGGCTCCGGCCCCTGCTGGACCTGAACATGCGCCTGGGCGAGGGGACAGGGGCCGTCCTGGCGATGGGCCTGGTGGAGGCGGCCTGTAAGGTCCTGAACGAGATGGCCACGTTTGCCGAGGCGGGTGTCTCGGAGCGGGCCGGATAATCAACTTTGTCAACGTGCCAGGCACTTCTGGAAGTGCCTGGCACGTTCTCCATGTTAGTCAACCGTGTTACGATCTCTGTTCGTCGCACTGCACTTTCTGACCCGTCTGCCGCTCTCCGCGCGGGAAATCTCGCTGGAGGAGGTCGGGCGGGCCGCGTGGACTTTTCCGGCGGTTGGAGTGCTGATCGGCGGATTGCTGGCGGGAGCGGGCTGGCTGCTGGGCCACCTGTTCCCGCCTCTCCTGGTGGTTGCCCTGGTACTGGCCCTCTGGGTGGCCGTGACGGGAGCGCTTCACCTGGACGGATTTGTGGACTGTTGCGACGCCCTGCTGGCCGCCCGGCCGCCGGAGGTCCGGCTGGAGATTCTGCGGGATACCCACGTGGGCGCTTTTGGGGTGGTCGGGGCGACCATGCTCCTGCTGGTCAAATTCGCCGCCCTGGAAGCTTGCATCTCCGCCGGGGAGTGGACTGCTCTGCTCCTGGCACCCCCACTGGGACGGTGGGCCATGGTCTACGCGATGGCCCGCTACCCATCCGCCCGGTCCGCCGGTATGGGGCAGGCCGTGAAAGGCCCCGTCGGCGGGCGGAGTCTGGGAGGAGCCACGCTGTTGCTCCTGCCGATGCTCATCGTGGGCCCGCTGGAGGTTCTGCGATCCTCTGCGCTGGTGTGGGTATTCACCCTTCTCTTTGCCCGCTGGGTCCTGCGACGCATTCCGGGCTTTACTGGCGACGTCTATGGCGCCCTCTGCGAACTGGTGGAGGCGGTAGTACTGCTGACCCTTGCGGCTTAGAGAGGAGATTGATCTGTATTCGGACACAGGACGCGGATGGACGTGAATCAATACGGATGAAATTTCGTCTTGGCTCCACTTCCTGGGTTTACCCGACGGACATTCTCTCCAACGTGCAGCGACTGGTGGGCCTGGTGGAGGATGTGGAACTGGTCCTCTTTGAAACGGAGGACGCCAGCAACTTGCCGGACAGGGAGACAGTGGCCGCGCTGGAGAGGATTGCTGCCCGTCACGGGATGAGTTACACGGTCCACCTGCCCACGGACCTGCAACTGGGGGCCGAAGGGGACCAATGGGCGCTCTCGGTGGAAAAGGCTCTGCGGGTGATCCGGATCACCCGTCCTCTGTCGCCGTGGGCCTATATCATTCACCTTACCCCGGAGGGAGCGGAGAACCTGGCAGGCTGGCAGGAAAGGTGCGTGGCAGCGATGAAGACGCTGGCCCGGGAGGCGGGAGGAATGGAAGTTATCGCCGTAGAAAATCTGGAGAACTCTCCTCTGGAGAAACTCATCCCGATCCTGGACCGAACGCCGGTCAGCCTGTGTCTGGACGTGGGGCACCTATGGCTGGCAGGCCGGGACCCCATCCCGCCCTTGCAGGCTCACGCTCATCGGCTACGCGTCGTCCATCTGCACGGAGTGAACCAGTACGATCACGAGTCCTTATCCTGGGTTCCGGCCGATTCCCTTCGGGCTGTCTTGCGGGAACTGGTCCGTCAGGAGTACCGGGGGGTGGTCACTCTGGAAGTCTTCTCCCCAGAGGACTTTTTGTCTTCTCGCAGGCGGCTTGTATCTCTGCTGGAGGAAGAACGTTGGGAGCAACAGTGATCCTGATTCTGGGCGGTGCCCGAAGTGGAAAGAGTGAGTATGCGCAGCGACTGGCGGGGGAAATGGGCCGACCCGTCCTCTATGTGGCGACGGCGACGGCGGGAGATGAGGAGATGGCGGAACGAATCGCCCGTCATCGGGCCGCGCGCCCGGCGCACTGGCGCACGCTGGAGGTCCCCACCGGCGTGGGGCCGGCACTGGAGGCCGCCATCGCCGATGCCGGGGTGGTGCTGATGGACTGCCTGACCCTGCTGGTCTCCAATCTGCTGATGGAGTTGGGCGAGACAGTGGACGAGGAGAGGCTGGCAGCACGGGCTATCGCCGAACTGCAGGGAGTGCTGGATGTCTGTCGGGCGCGCGGAGCGGCCCTCATCGTGGTCTCCAATGAAGCAGGAATGGGGCTGGTGCCCCCGTATCCGATGGGACGGGTCTACCGGGACGCACTGGGACGGACCAACCAGTGGCTGGCCGCCCGGGCGGACCGGGTCATTCTGATGGTGGCGGGAATCCCGCTGGAATTGAAATGAGCCGTCAAGGGTTAGTCGTCAGGGATAGGAGAATCTGATCCCCCGCTGGCTTCCCATCCACCATTATCCCCCACCGCTCCATCGTGTCCAGCCAGTAGGCGCCGGTGGCCAGGGTGTACTCCCCCGGCGGCGCGTCGGCCGGTAGGGGCAACCGATGCCGCTGGATGATGAGGTCGCCGGGTTGCCACTGATCCACCGGGAACCCCATACCATCTGCGATGGCTACAAGGGTGCCATCTGCCCCCAGCAGGTGCCCCATCAGGGAGAGGGGTCGGGCCGGGACTTCCTTGACCTCCCAAAACGTCCGCAATTCCACCCCGTCCACCTGCTGGATCAAAGTGTAGCCGAGGAAATCCAGCGGGCCGTCCAGAGTGGCCGTGAGCGGACCGTCCGGGGCGAGGGCCCCATCCACCCGGTACAGGTTATAGAGAGGACGGCCGTCGGCCCGGCGGGCCGGGACGTCCAGCGCCGCGCCGGGCGGCCCATCTGCCACCGGTGGCAGGACCAGGAGGCCGGGCGGTCCGGGAGCGAGAGATACCCAGGTCTGGGAACAGTCCACATAGACGGCCCGGAGGTCCGGGCGGCCCAGGCCGGCGCGCAGGGCGTCGGGGGAGAGGGCAGTCGCCGCGTCGGTGCAGAGGGCAGCCCAGCGGGGCGCGGGCCGGGGCTCCACGCGGTACAGGAAAAGCGCATGCCCCAGCCGGGCCAGGGGCTGGCGGGCGCGGAACCAGGCGTACGTGTTGACGTCCGGGGTATAGACGCCCTGAAGGACCGTCGCGCCGATGGCGTAGACGCCGGGAGCCGGGTCCAGCGGCTGGAACGGAACAGCGCGCGGGTCCGGCGGTAGCCAGTCCACAGCAACCCCATAGACCTCCGGGCGCGCGGGGCTGTAGTGGGCGTAGAAGACCCGTTCTACGCCGTTCTCCCGCATCCAGTCCCGCAGTTGCCAGAGGTTCTGCCCCCAATCCAGGTTGGAGTCTACCAGATAGCGGTATCCCCCTGCCGGTCCGCCCGCCAGTTCGTTGAAGAAGGCCAGGTAATGGGGGGAGACCCGCAGGGTGCCCAGGGCCAGCCAGGACAGGAGGAGGTAATACGTGAAACGTGAAACGTGTCGGTATGTAGCGCAGGCTTCAGCCTGTGAAGTAGCACGGGCTTTAGCCTGTGAAGTAGCACAGGCTTTAGCCTGTAAAGTAGCACGGGCTTTAGCCTGTGATGCACATCCAGCTTCTGCGCCAGTGCGCCCGGCGAGGATAAACAGGAACGGGAGCACGGGCAGGAGATGGCGGTAGCCGATGTTGACGCTGCTGAGGGGGGTGGAGGCCAGATACATCAGCGGGAAAACTGCGAGGGGCATCCAGCGACGCAGGGCCTGGGGGGCCAGGGCGGGTTTCCCGATAAGGGCCACCAGGGCCAGCAG
>JAGHZG010000157.1 GCA_017743275.1 Chloroflexota bacterium
GGGAGGGTCAGGGGAGGGGTGAGGGCATAGCCCCGTGCGGCAAGCAAAGTACGGATTTTGCCTTAGAGCGTTTTTTTGTTTTTTCCTCTGCGTTGTCAGCGTTTTCTGTGGTTAATGAGATAACGCGGCGGCCTGCTCTATAGCCTGGACAATCTTATAGTAGCCCGTGCAGCGGCAGAGGTTCCCGGCGATACCGTGGAGAATCTGCTCGCGGGATGGGTTGGGTAATTCTTCCAGCAGTTTCGCCCCGCTCATCAGGAAGCCCGGCGTGCAGTAGCCGCACTGGACCGCCCCCTCCTCCACGAACGCCCGCTGGAGCGGGTGGAGTTCTTTGCCCTGAGCGAGCCCTTCCACGGTGACAATCTGGGCGCCGTGGGCGCGCGGGGCCGGGACCAGGCAGGAGAGGACGACGATGCCGTCCAGCCAGACTGTACAGGCGCCGCATTGGCCCTCGTTGCACCCTTCTTTGGTGCCGGTCAGCCCCAGGTCCTCCCGCAGCATCCGCAGGAGTGTTTTGCCGTTGGCCCCCCGGACGACATGGTTCTGTCCGTTGACGGTGCACTCTATGGGCTCGTCGCCGCCAACGGTGTGGCGGACAGTCCGGCCGGCCAGGCGGGGGAAGCGGCCGTCGCTGCGGCCCCAGAGGAGCGGGGGGCTGGCCGGGAAACCCCCTCGCTCCTGGCCTTCGGCCAGCGCGGTCAGCGCGCGCCGGACCAGCACGCGGACCATATCCCGGCGATACTCCGCGCCAGCGCGGATGTCGTCTACGGGGACGGCGACGCGCGCAGCCAGATCCGAGGCCTCCACAATGGGGTCCTCTGTCAGGGGACCGCCCACCAGCACGCCTTCGGCCTCGCAGGCCCGGATGACGGTGGGGGCCACGCACCCCAGGGCTATCCGCGACCGGGTGATGATGCCCTTCTCCAACCGTACTGTAACCGCCGCGTTGACGACGGATACGCCCAATGCCTGGCGCAGGGCCAGTTTCATAAAGACGCCCCGCTCGCCGGGAGCCGCCGCCGGTACCCGGATTTCTGTCAACATCTCGTCGGGGGCCATGTCCACCTGCCGCACTCCCTTGTAGAACTCCCGGATGGGGACCTGCCGCTCCCCGCGCACTGAACGGAGAATCAGGATGGCACCCGCTGCAACCAGGGGAGGGATGGTGTCGCCGGCCGGGGAGGCAGTGATGAGATTGCCGCCCAGGGTACCCCGGTTGCGGATGGCCGGCGCGCCCACTCTCCAGGCCGCCTGGGCCAGGGGGAAAGCCCGTTCCCGCACCGTCGCCGAAGCCACCAGCCGGTTATGAGTGACCAGCGGGCCCAGGCGGAGGGTCTCCCCGTCCAGCGCGATCCCGTCCAGCCCCGGCACCCGGCTGATGTCTATGAGGACAGGCGCTTCCCGAACCCCGCGCTCCAGTTCCAGCAACAGGTCGGTTCCCCCCGCAATCAGGCGGGCCCGGGGGCCGTGTTCGGCCAACAACGACAGGGTTTCTTCTATAGAGGTCGGTGTGTAGTACGTCTCCCAGAGAGGCATGGCAAATCTCCACAGTGGTTCACGGAACGTTGCTGGGGCAGCCCGATGGTGGACCGTCGGGCTGAACCCTCACCGCAGGCAGGGCGATGCCGAAAAGCGAGCCCTTCCCCGGTATCCCCTCACTCTCTACCCAGACACGACCCCGGTGTTCGCGGATGATGCTCTGGACCAGGGTCAGCCCCAGGCCACTCCCGGAAACATGTTCGGTTCCCGGCTGACGGGCCCGGTAGAAGTGTTCAAAAACGTGCGGAAGCGCTTCCGGGGGGATGCCCACACCCGTATCCCGGACTGTGAGAATCACTTCCCCCTTCTCCTCCCAGAGGCGCAGAGTGATGGTTCCCCCTTCCTGGGTGTATTTGATGGCATTGTCCAGAAGATTACCGATGGCTTGCAGGAGCATCCGATGATTTCCCCGAACGGGTGAGACGTCCTGAACAACCTCGGTCCACAACCGCACCCCCTTCATTTCCGCCTGCCAGCGATATTCGTTGGCGGCCTGCTGAACCAGTTGCCCTATATCCAGGAGTTCCTCACGACGTTCGGCGGAGATCTCAATTCGTTCCAGTTCCAGCAACTCGTCAATGAGGTGCTCCATCGCCTTCAGGTGATGGATGACTCGCTGGGCCAGATTGGCCTGCATTTCCGTCCGCGGGGGGAGTTCTTCCAGCAAAACATGGAAGAACCCACTGGCCAGTTGCAGAGGGTTGCGCAGGTCATGAGAGGCGATCCGGATCACCTGGGATTTCAACTGACTCAGTCGGTGCAGGGCGGTGACATCGGCCATTGCCAGCACATATCCTACCCGCTCCCCCTGGGCGTCCAGGATCGGAGCGACCTGAGTGGCCATAATCCGGTCGTCACTCAGGGGTACCTGAGTGCTCTCCCGCCCGGTCACTTCTCCTCGTTCGATCCGTTTGGCAATCTCGCGCAGATTTTGATGACCGATAATCTCGGAGAGAGTGCGGTTAATGATTTCCGACTCCCGGACGCCGAAAAAGTTCTCCATTGTCCGATTTGCCAGCCGTACCCGCCCGTTCAGGTCGGTCACCACCACGGCATAATCCATACTGTCCAGAACGGCTCGCAGATACCGCTGGCCAGATTCCACTTCCCGAAACAGGCGGGCGTTTTCCAGCGCGACTCCCGCCTGATTGGCCAGTATCATCAGGGTTTCCAGGTCCTCCTGACGGAAGGCATAGGGTTCGTAACTCTGAACTGAGATGGCGCCGATTGCGCGTCCCTGAAAGAGAATCGGGACAGCGATCAGCGATTCCGGGCAACGATGAGAACCAGTGGTCTCCAGATAGATGGGAACCTGTCTGACTTCTTTCATAGTGGAAAGGAGAAGGGGTTCGCGGCGTTCTATCGTGTACGCAGCCAGAAAACGGGATGGGTCATATGGCAGCCGTTCTGGTGGGAAAAGTTGCCCCTCGTCGTAGATCAACTCATATCGCAATTCGTTCCGCTCCCGATCGTAGAGAACCATCCAGAAGTTGGTCGTGTCCATCAACCGGCTGGCCCTTTTGTAAATGAGATTGAGGAGCGGTTCCAGTTCCAAAGAAGAGCCAATGGTCTGCCCGATGTCGTTGAGCAGATTTAGCGTGGTCAACCGTCGCTGCAATTGTTCGGAGGCCTGCTGAAGTCCCCACACTGTGACGATCGCGGTCAAAAAACCCATCGCAACGAAAAGGCCACCGATGAGACCGAAAACTGTATAAACGGCGGCGCCGGCCACTCCGAACGGTGCAAAGGCCGCCTTGAACAGCACAATGCGCGGGGCGACCCGGAACATGTAGTCAGAAAAGGAGGTACCGCGCAGGAGACTGTCTATTGCCATCACCCCGTAGTTTACGGCGGTGACCGTCAGGAAGAGCAGCAGGGCGTATCCCAGTTCGGGCCCCGCCAGCTGGTTCAGGGGCACTGCTCCCCCCAGGGCGTTGTACGCGGCCCCACCGACCAGCCACATCCCGATGTACATCCCGGTTGTGCGGGCCGCGAAATCGGGCGACCGGCGGAAGAGGAAGAGTTCGCTGATGAAAGCACCGACGCCTGCCACCCACGCGGCTATCATCGGCCCGAAGATCAGCGCGCAGGCCAGATGGAACGTGGTTTCCAGGGATAGAAAGACATTTCCTGGCATCAGGATGGCGAAACGGTCCGCAACCAGAACCAGGGGAACAAAAACAGCCAGAGGGAGCCAATGTTTCGGAGGTGCTTCAAGAGTGGAAGACACGAGGAAAACCAATCCGATGGCCAGTAATGCCCAGGAGAAAGCCCGAAAGAGGCGCGGATGGCGGATTGTTTCGGCCATTTATTCCCTGCCCATGAGCGCTTACTTCGGTGTCAGCCCGATAGACAGAATCCCCACCCCCTGACCCTTGCCCTGGCTTCTGTGCCAATATTATACACCAATTGCTGGTTCAGGCAAGAAGATGACCCGAACTCAACGGACGACCACCTCCCCCAGTTCCAGGGCATCTCCGGCCTCTACCCCGTCCAGAAGCAGGGGCAGCCGTTCGCCGGTATCCATACGGTACATCCCGACCCGCAACCGGTACGTCCCGGGGGGAAGATGGGGAGGCAGGTAGACTCCGTGCCGGTCGGTCACCCGCTCCCCTACCGACCAGATGAAGGTCGGGGAGAGGTTGCCCCGGGGTTCGGCGTCGTTCTGCGCCACCAGATTCCCTGCGCTGTCCATCAGGTGCAGGAAGACCTTGTACCGCCCCGGCGGCGCGTCGGCCTCCCAGAAGAGGGTGACGGGCACCACGTCCCCAGGGACAAAAGGGCCTTCGCCGACGGCGTAACCCCGCAGGAGGACCTCCTGACCGAATCGGGCGCGGACGGCGACCTGGGGCTCCTCCGGCAGCAGTCCCAGCCCATAGAGGGTCACTCGAACCCGCCCGTACCAGCGGCCCCAGGCCAGGTAGGCCCCGTCCGCCAGCAGGTTCTCCATCCGGCGATCCGGGTCCGCCTCCCGGTCCCCCCAGTAGAGGACGAAGAGACGCCGGTGGGAGGAGAGAATCGGCGAGAGCCAGTCCACGACCTGCTCCGGGGTCGGGTGGTACGGTGCCGGATAGAGGGGGAGGTCGCCCTGGTAGTAGTAGGTGAAGACCTCCCACTGGTTCGGGGCATTGAGGATGACGCCGTCTCCCGGTCGGCCCAGCGCGGCGATGTCGGCCGCGATTCCCCGGTAATCATCGCGGGCGTATGCCGGGTTGAAGTAGAGGTTGCGGAGGGAGGGGGCGAGGGCGTAAAACGTGAAGACGTAAAACGAAAGGAGGGCTAAGGAGGGAAGAGGCCGAGGGAGACGGAATGGTCGGACCAGGTTGTGGATTCCTGCCGCCAGCAGAATGTGAAAGGACGGCAGGACAGTTAACAGGAATTTCAGGTAGGCCGGTTTGTAGAGGTCAAAGGCGAAGATGAGGACCAGGGGGACCAGCATCCAGAAGGCCAGGGTCACTATGGCGAGTGCGGTTTTGGGGCGGGGCCAGAGGCCCAGGGCCAGCAGGACCGCCGCTCCCATCAGTACCGGGCGGGCCTGCTCCACCTCCAGGGTGATCCCCACCGTCAGGGAGCGGAAGACGTCCAGCAGGGCCACCCCCAGCGGGTAGCCCCGCCCGGCGGAGGGCCACCCCAGCGCCCGGAGCGCGGTGGGCAGCCAGGGCAGGTAG
>JAGHZG010000158.1 GCA_017743275.1 Chloroflexota bacterium
CCGGAGGCCGTCTATGCGTGCACTCATCACCGGGGCCGGTGGGTTTGTCGGAAATCACCTCTGCGAGTACCTGCTATCTCAAACCGACTGGGAATTGCTGGGGACGGTCTACCCGGAACGGGTGGAGGCCCCCCGGCCCCGGCCATGCCTCTCGCTGGTCCACGTGGACCTGCGGGACGCCGGGCATGTGCGCGAACTGATCGGGGATTTCCGCCCGGATGTGGTGTTCCACCTGGCGGCCCAGTCCTACGTCCCTACCTCCTTTGCGGACCCCTGGCAGACGTTGGAGAACAATCTGCGGGCCCAGTTGAACGTGCTGGAGGGGGTGCGGCGGGCGGGCCTGAAGGCCCGGGTGGTCGTCATCGGGTCCAACGAGGAGTACGGGTGGCCCCGCCCGGAGGACCTGCCCCTCACCGAGGAGAGCCCGCTGCGCCCGGTCAACCCGTACGCCGTCAGCAAAGTCGGGCAGGACTTCATGGGGCTCCAGTATCACCTGGCCTACGGGATGGACGTGGTGCGGTTGCGGCCGTTCAACCACACCGGGCCGGGGCAATCCCCCCGCTTTGTGGTCCCCGCCTTCGCCCGTCAGATTGCCCGCATTGAGGCCGGACTCCAGGAGCCGGTGGTGCGGGTGGGGAACCTGGACGTGGCGCGGGACTTCACCGACGTGCGGGACATCGTCCGGGCCTACTATCTGGCCGCAACCCAGGGGGAGGCCGGGGAGGTCTACAATCTGGCCTCCGGCGTGGCCCGCTCCATCCGCTGGATTTTGGAGACGCTCCTCTCCTTCACCGACGCGGAGGTCCGGATAGAAGTGGACCCGGCCCTCTACCGCCCCGCCGACGTGCCCGTCATCTACGGGAGCGCGGAGAAGTTCCGCTGCCGGACGGGCTGGGAGCCCCGGATTCCCTTTGAGGAGACACTACGGGAGACGCTGGAGTATTGGCGTCTTTATGAGCGACAGGAGGGGAGGCTATGATCACGCTGATAGAGGCGAAAGGATACAAGTGCCTGCGGTACATTCGTCAGCCGCTGGGAGAGTTCCATATCCTTGTGGGGCCGAACGCCAGCGGGAAGACCACTTTTCTGGATGTAGTGGTGTTTCTGGGAGACCTTTTGCGAGAAGGCCCGGAAGCGGCGGTGGGGGAACGCAGCCGCTCCCTGCGGGAACTTGTCTGGAAGCGGGAAGCGGACGCTTTTGAACTGGCGGTAGAAGTCGCCGTGCCCGAAACACTTCGGAAGCGGCTACCGGAGTCTTATCCCTTCTGCCGGTATGAGGTGCGGGTAGGTGTGGGCCCCCGAGGGGGGATTCAGTTGCTGGCGGAAAACTTCTGGCTTCTCCGCTCTTCGTCTGCTCCTTTGCGACGTCGGGCCGGATTTCCCCAGGAGATGGAACCCCCCGGCCCCGTGGTGTGGCCTGTTCATAAAAGGTCTCCGGCAGGCGGGCGCAAGGTGATCTCTCTTCAGGAAGACGGGCTGGCCTATTTTCGCTCCGAGACCACAAACTGGCGTTTCCCTCTGCGGCCTCCCCCGCAAAAGGCCGCTCTGGCTTCCCTATCGGACACAGAGCGGTTCCCGGTGACCACCTGGATCCAGAGACTTTTGACCGAGGGGGTCCAGTTGCTTATGCTCAACAGTGCTCGGATGCGCTGGCCTTGCTCCCCGACTTCTCGCCGGGTGCTTCAACCAGACGGCTCAAATATCGCAGCCGTTGTCCGCTACCTCCGAGAGCAGAAGCAGGCAGATTTCCAGCAATGGCTTCAGCACCTTCAAACCGTTCTTCCGAACCTGCAGGACATTCAGGTGTGGGAACGGGAGGAGGACCGTCACCTTTACCTGGTCGCCCAGATCGGCGATCTGATGCTCCCTTCATGGCTGCTGTCGGATGGCACTCTCCGGATGCTGGCTTTGACTCTCCTCGCATATCTCCCCTCGGAGGACCTGGATGAAGAGGGATTTTTCCAGAGGATTCAGCCCGTTTATTTGATTGAAGAGCCTGAGAACGGCATCCACCCCCGGGCCATAGAGGCCGTCTTCCAGTCCCTTTCCTCAGTGTATGATGGGCAGGTACTGATGGCTACCCATTCTCCTCTCCTGGTCGGTCTGGCCAAACCGGAGCAAATCCTCTGCTTTGCCCAGACCCGGAACGGAGCGACAGACATCCTTCGGGGCGATCAGCATCCCCGCCTGAAGGACTGGCGGAAAGAGATCAACCTGGGCGAACTCTATGCCGCAGGAGTTCTTGGATGAGCGCATTTCCCCAACCCCTGGTGGTCCTGGTTGCGGATAGCAACATGAAAGCGCTGGTGGAGGGCCTACTGCAACATCCGGAAGCGCTGGGCCTTCGCATCTCAAAAGAAGATGTGGAGTTCATTGTTCATCCCTTCCGGGATCCTGCAGTGTATAGAAGGGCATCAGAGATGTTGCGCCCCTATCTCAGGAGTTGTCAGTATGCCCTGGTGATGCTGGACCGGGAAGGTAGTGGCACAGGTGAGCGCACAGGTAAGCGCAAAGGTAAGCGCAAAAGTACCCGGGAACTGCAGGAGAAAGCGCGGAAACTTCTGGAAAGGAATGGCTGGAAAGATCGCTGTGAGGTCATCATCATAGACCCCGAACTGGATATGTGGGTGTGGAATGGTTCGCCTGCGGTGGCGCCACTGTTGCAGATCAGCCCAGAGGAGTGGCACGCAAAGTGTCAACAGAAGCCGGAGCACCCCAAAGAGAGTCTGGAGGCTCTTCTGAAGGCTCGCCGGATCAAGCGCTCCTCTTCCCTTTACAAAAATATAGCAATAGCCGTTGCAAAACGGGACCCCCGAACACTCTGGAACTGTACAGATCCCGCCTTCCAGTGTTTGCGAGAAACCCTGCAAAAGTGGTTTGGAGAAAAAGAACCTTCAGAAACAGGAGGGTAGAATGCCCCGAGCCCTAATCACCGGCATCACCGGACAGGACGGTTCCTATCTGGCGGAGTTCCTGCTGGAGAAGGGGTACGAAGTCATCGGCATGGTACGCCGCACCAGTACGGTGAACTTCTCCCGCATCCAGCACATCCAGGACCGGATCACCCTGGTCTCCGGCGACCTGCTGGACCAGGGATCGCTCATCGCCATCCTGCGGGACTATCAGCCCGATGAGGTCTACAACTTGGCCGCCCAGTCCTTCGTCCCCACTTCCTGGGAGCAACCGGTCTTCACGGGCGAGGTCACCGCGCTGGGGGTCACCCGGATGCTGGAGGCCATCCGCACCGTGGACCCCAGCATCCGCTTCTACCAGGCCAGTTCGTCGGAGATGTTCGGCAAGGTCCGGGAGGTCCCCCAGAACGAACTGACCCCCTTCTACCCCCGCAGCCCCTACGGGGTGGCGAAGGTCTACGGCCACTGGATCACCGTTAACTACCGGGAGTCCTTCGGCATCTACGCGGTCTCCGGGATCCTGTTCAACCACGAGTGTGTCACCGGGGAGACCCCGGTCATCATCCGGCGTCACGGGCTGCTGGACATTCTGCCCATAGAGGACGTCGTCCCTCACCGGACGGAGCCCCACACGGCCACCCGCTTCACCACAGAAGTGGACCCGGAGGACCCGCTGGAAGTCTGGGACGCTGGAGGATGGACACCGGTCACCTGCATGACCGCCACCTGGAACGGCTTTGAGCGTAAGCCCAATAAGGAGGTATACCGGGTGGCGGCCCGGGGCGCGGTGTACCACACGACGGCGAATCACCAGGTCTTCGTGGAGGGGGATAACAGCCCCGTTTCCCGACGGACGGAGGAGGTGCGCCCCGGCGACCACCTGGCGTTGATTGAACTGCCCCCGCCGACAAACGTGATCCAGATGACCGGGGCGGAGGCCTGGCTTCTGGGGGTCATCGTCGCCGACGGATATATCAGCGAAGAGGGGAAAATCCAGATCACCAACCAGGACGCTCAGTTCCTGGAACAGGTCGCGGAGGTGGCCCGACAGGTCATCGGCTGCCGCAGCCGGCTCTCCGTGGCCCCCAGCGGATTTGAGGGAGGAGCGCCCGTCTACCAACTGTATCTCCCAGGGGCCAACGAATACGGCCGCTACATTCGGAACACGGTCTACACCCGGTCGGGATACAAACGGGTCCCCCAGCGGGTGCTGAACGCCGGGCCGGAGGCCCGCCTCTCTTTCCTGCGAGGCTACAACGCCGGCGACGGCCTGCAGCGGGCCCCGATTCAGTACGAATTCAAAGGATTCAAGACCGCCTCGGCCCCTCTGGCGGCTGGACTGTACTGGCTGGCGCGTGTCACCCTGAACCAGCGGGCCATCATTTGCCTGGAGGAACAGGACGGGCGCCTGTACTACCAGATCAATCTGAATTCGCCCAACGTTCAGGGACAGAAAGGACAACATCTCCAGCGTCCCCTCTCCGAGGTCGTCCGGGTGACCCCTGTGGCGTACAGGGGCTGGCTGTTTGACCTGGCCACTCAGTCCGGGACCTTCCACGCTGGCGTGGGGCAGGGCTGGATTCACAACTCCCCCCGCCGTGGCCTGGAATTCGTCACCCGCAAGGTCTCCTACGGCGTGGCGAAAATCAAACTGGGGCTGGCCAACGAACTCCGGCTGGGCAACCTGGACGCCCGCCGGGATTGGGGCTTCGCCGGGGACTACGTCCGCGCGATGTGGCTGATGCTCCAGCAACCCGCGCCGGATGACTACGTCGTCGGCACGGGCCAGACCCACTCGGTGCGGGAACTCTGCGAGATCGCCTTCGCCCACGTGGGGCTGGACTGGCGGGACTACGTGGTGCAGGACCCCCGCTACATGCGCCCTGCGGAGGTGGACCTCCTGGTCGCCGACCCCTCCAAGGCCCGCCGGGTCCTGGGCTGGGAGCCCATCGTCTCCTTTGAGGAACTGGTCAAGATGATGGTGGATGCCGACCTGGCCCTGCTGAAGGAGGAGATGGAGCGGGGACTGATCCGGAGTGAAACGTGAAACGTAAAACGTGAAACGTAATTCACGTTTTACGTTTCACGTTTTACGTTTCACGTTTTACGTCTCACGTTTCACTCTCCTTCACCGGAGGACGATCTTGGACGCTCTCTTCGGCACCGACGGCATTCGCGGCACAACCGAATTCACCAACGAGCACCGCTCGCGCAAACTGACGCCCGAACTGGCCCTGCGCATCGGGCAGGCGGTGGGATGGGCCCTCACCCCCACCCC
>JAGHZG010000159.1 GCA_017743275.1 Chloroflexota bacterium
TGGGCGCGCGTCTATTCACCAGAGCTTGACAAAAGCGACATCATAGAAGGCTGAACAGTTACAATAAATCATTCCTACCCGAACAACACCTCCACATCCTCCCGCGTGAGCGATTTGAAGAAACTCTCCTCGGTGGTGATCAGTTGCTCCACCAGGCCCCGCTTCTTCTCCTGGAGTTGCAGGATTTTCTCCTCCACCGTCTCCCGGGCGATGATTTTGTAAATGAACACCGGCTTGTCCTGGCCGATGCGGTGGGCCCGGTCGGCGGCCTGCATCTCCACCGCCGGATTCCACCACGGGTCCAGCTGGATGACGTAGTCGGCGGCGGTCAGGTTGAGCCCCACACCGCCCGCCTTCAGACTCAGCAGGAAAAAGGGCACCGCCGGGTCGGACTGGAACCGGTCCACCTGGGCGTGACGGTCCCGGGTCTGCCCGTCCAGGTAGGCGTAGGCGATGCCCCGCTCCTCCAGACCGGCCCGCACCCGCTTGAGCACTTCCACAAACTGGGAGTAGACCAGCGCCTTGTGGTTCTCCGCCCGCAGCGTTTCCAGCATCTCAAAGAGCAACTCAAACTTGGCCGCATCCTCCCGGTAGGTCGGCTCTACCAGGCCGGGGTGGATGCAGACCTGGCGCAGGCGCAGGAGTCCTTCCAGAATCTTCATCCGGGCGTTCTGAATGCCCCGCGTCTCTATCAGCCCCAGCAGTTCCGCCCGGTAGCGATCGCGCAACCGGTTGTAGAGTTTCCGCTGGGCCGGCTCCAATTCCACGTAGAGGGTCCGCTCCGTGCGCGGCGGGAGTTCCGGCGCCACCTGGGCCTTTGTCCGGCGCAGGATGAAGGGATAGACCAGTTTCCTCAGGGTGGACGCGGCCTCCTCGTCCCCCCGGCTCTCTATGGGGGTGGCGAAGTTCTCTTTGAAGGACTCCAGACTTCCCAACAGTCCCGGGTTGAGGAAGGCGAACTGGGACCAGAGTTCAAAGGTCGTGTTCTCCACCGGGGTACCGGTCATCACCAGCCGGTGGTCGGCGTTGAGCAGGCGGGCCGCCCGCGCCGTCTTGGCCAGAGGATTCTTGATGGCCTGGGACTCGTCCAGAATCACGTAGTGGAAACGGTAGGTGCGCAGGAATTCCACATCCCGTAACATCGTCCCGTAGGTGGTCAGGACGATGTCGTATTCGTCAAAGATGGACGGGTCCTTCTGGCGCCCGGCGCCGGTGAATTCCAGGATGCGCAACTCGGGGGTGAAGCGGGCCGCCTCCCGTTGCCAGTTGACCAGCAGGGACTTGGGCACCACCAGCAGGGATGCCCGTTTCGCCTCCCCGCGCTCTTTCAGCGACTGCAGGAAGACCAGGGCCTGGACGGTTTTGCCCAGGCCCATATCGTCGGCCAGGACGCCGCCGAAATGGTACTGGTGCAGGAAGTGGAGCCAGTCCACCCCGGCCTTCTGGTACGGGCGCAGTTCGCCCCGGAACCCCTGGGGCAACGGTTGGGGGACGATCTGCTCAAACGCCCGCAGCCGTTCCCGCCGTTCCTGAAACTCCCGCGCGGCCTCCACCTCCGACGCGTCCTCCAGAAGACGGTCCAGGAGCGGTATCTGGACGTCCCGGACCCGCAGTCCTTTCTCCGTCTCCTCTGCCAGGCCGAAGAGGTGTTTGTACCGCTCCAGCCAGTCCTCGGGAATCTGTCCGAAGGTGCCGTCGGCCAGTTTGACGTACCGTTCGCCCTTGCGGACGGCCTTCATCACCTCCCGCAGGGAGATGGACTGGTCGCCGTACTGGACAACGGCCTCTATGTCAAACCAGTCTATGCCGGAAGAGATGTAGACGCGCAGGACAGGCGTGGCCGGTTTCAGGCGGGCCGACCTCAGGTTCTCCTGACCGTAAATCTCAAAGCCGACCTCCGCCAGTCGGGGGATGCACTGGGTCAGGAAATCCAGGGGGTGGGTCCGGGCGCGCAGCATGAAGGCCGATGGCCCGTACGGAGACCCCGCCCGCTTCAGGCCGTATCGGGGGTCGGTGAGCAACTGGTAGTAATGCTGTTCCTTCTGCGGATCCCGATGGATGCGGATGAGGGACCAGGCCTGGCCTCCGCTCAGCGCGGTCACCTCGGGAAACTTCGGGTTCGCTTCCACCTCATAGTCCCCGTACCCGAAGAGCAGGTCGGCCATAAAGGTCCCGCCCTCCTCCCGCAGGTAGAGCCGGGGGACGGACGGGGCATGGATTTCCTCTACCTGGACGATGTCGCTGCGCAGAGGGAGACGTTCGGCCAGTCGGGAGAGGAACTGGCCCTGGAACTTCTTCTCGTCCTTCAACGGGATGGTGAAGGAGAGTTGCGGGAGAATGCTCAGTACTTCCGCCCGGGTGACCGGCGTCAGGATGCTCCCGGCCAGGACCCACGGGGGGTCCTGGGAGACGACGGTCAGGTCGCCCTGACGGTAGGAGTAGATGTCCCCGTCCACGTTGGCACCCACGTCCAGTTGCAGGCCCTCGGGGTCCCGGACCAGGGCGACCTCCAGGGGCACCGGGCGGTCCCGCCAGCGCAGGCGGCGCGTAAATCGGCCGCCACTGTGCAGGAAGATGGGCACCTGATAGCGGGCCAGAATGAGCAGATATTTGCCGAACAGGCTGGAATCGGGGGTGGAGAAGTAGTAATACGGGGAAGCGGCAAGCATCAGGTTGTAGATGTGGGCCGCCTCGGGGGGCAGGTTGATGCAGGCATACGGGTTCAGCGGGGACTGGACTCTGGACGCAAGACGTTGCCACGAGCGGTCCCGGTCCAGAGACTGAGCGACGGCCTCCGGGTCGTTGGGGGACAACTCTCCGGCCTCGGGCCACCCGGACGGGGAGATGGCGAAGGCCTGGAGATAGCAGGTACTCCCCCCGGTCTGGAGACCGAAAATCAGGACGTAGGGCGAAGCATCTTCGGCGGTGGTAGGCCGGGACGTCCGTCTGGAGAGGGAATCCAGCAGGCGGTCCAGGCGGTAATCCCAGCGGTCCTCTATGGAGCCAACCTGCTCGCTCACCTTCAACGCCGCCGCCACCACGTGTTTGCAGACGTACCCTTTGGCGGCATGCGGGCAGGTGCAGGAGTAAATCAGATGTTTCTCGCTCTTGGCCTGCAGGGTGACGGTGTATGTACTTCCGGTCCCCCGCACTTTGCAGGTGGCGGATTCGTCGTCCAGGGAAGTGACAGTCACCCGGCCCTGGCGATAGTAGTCATATCCCCGCTGAAGGATGTTCCAGGGTGCAAACCGTTCGGGTTTCAGCAGTTCACGGGTCAGGTATGGCATATCGCATATCGCTTATCGCATATCGCTTATCGCGTATCGCATATCGCTTATTGCGTATCGCGGTCTATATATGACTTCCCTGCAAAAACTCACCGCAGAGACGCCGAGAGCGCAGAGTTTTACATCAGTATAATCTCTGCGTACTCTGCGTCTCGGCGGTGAAATGACCTTTTTGCAGGAGACTTATATATTGTATATCGCTTACGGGTTATTGTCAAACAGGTGTTGAGTGGGGGGTGTGTCGCAAAATTGTAGGACAACTGCAAGCAGTTGTCCTACAAGGCGGCCAGGCCCGTCCAAATTGGGACACACCCGGCAACGATTTGCGATTTGCGATTCGCGATAAGCGATTCGCGATTCGCGATAAGCGATAAGCGATTCGCGATAAGCGATAAGCGATTCGCGATTAGCGACTGGCGATATGACACGCCACCCAGTGGCCGCCGCCCACGTCCCGCCAGACCAGCTCCTCGTCCGGGCACTGAGAGGCCAGAGGACAGCGGGTGCGGAACCGACAGCCCGGCGGTGGGTTGACCGGGCTGGGGACGTCGCCCTCCAGAATAATGCGCCGACGGCGCCGTTCCACCGCCGGGTCCGGCACCGGGACCGCCGAGAGCAACGCCTGGGTGTACGGGTGGAGCGGATGGTCGTAGAGTTCGTCCTTGGGGGCCAGTTCCACAATCCGGCCCAGGTACATCACTGCCACCCGGTCGCAGATGTGGCGCACCATGCTCAGGTCGTGGGCGATGAAGAGATACGTCAGCCCCAGTTGGTCCTGCAGGTCCTCTAACAGGTTCACAATCTGGGCCTGGATGGAGACGTCCAGCGCCGAGATGGGCTCGTCGCAGACGATGAACTCCGGGTTGGAGGCCAGGGCGCGGGCGATGCCGATGCGCTGCCGCTGACCGCCGGAGAATTCGTGCGGGTAACGGTTGATGAACCGGGGGTTCAGTTGCACCAGCCGGAGCAGTTCCTGTACCCGCTCTATTTCCTCTTTGCGGTTGGTGACCAGTTTGTGGACCCGAATGGGCTCGCCGATGATGCGGGCGATGGTCATCCGGGGGTTCAGCGAGGCGAAGGGGTCCTGAAAGATGATCTGCATCCGGCGCCGTATCCGGCGCAGTGCCTCGCCCTTCAGCGCCGTGAGGTCCACCCCGTCAAAAATCACCCGCCCGGCGGTCGGGCGGTAGAGGAGCAGGATGGTCCGGCCCGCGGTGGTCTTGCCGCAGCCGCTCTCCCCCACCAGCCCCAGCGTCTCCCCGCGATAGATGTCAAAGGTGAGCCCGTCCACGGCCTGCACGGCTCCCACCTGCCGCTGGATGAGGATGCCGCGGGTGATGGGGAAGTATTTCTTCAACCCCTCTACTCGGACCAGCACATGATCTTCGTTCATACGTCCACCCAGCAGGCAATTTCGTGTTCGGGGCCGACGGGGCGGAGGGACGGGCGCTCATACCGGCAGCGCTCCTGCACGAACGCGCACCGGGGGGCAAAGGGACAACCCTCAGGCAGGCGGAGCAGGTCCGGCGGCAATCCGCCGATGGTCACCAGCCGGTCCCCGACGGAACGGTCCACTCGGGGGAGGGAGCGCAGAAGCGCCAGCGTGTACGGGTGGCGCGGGTCACCGTAAATGTCGTCCACCCGCCCCTTCTCCACAATGAAGCCCGCGTACATCACCAGCACCCGCTCCGCCAGTCCGGCGATGATCCCCAGGTCGTGGGTGATCCAGATGACGGACATCCCCAGTTGGTCCCGCAGCCGCTTGACCAGGTCTATAATCTGGGCCTGGATGGTGACGTCCAGCGCGGTGGTGGGCTCATCGGCGATGAGAATGCTGGGGTTGCAGGCCAGGGCCATCGCGATCATCGCCCGCTGGCGCATACCGC
>JAGHZG010000160.1 GCA_017743275.1 Chloroflexota bacterium
TCCCCAGGAGGGAGACGTTGGCCCCGATGGTCAGTGCGCCCAGGAGCACGGAAAGAACGGCCAGTGGCTCATACCCCCGCAGGAATCCCAGCAGGCGCTGCAGCAGGGAAAGAGCCCCTGATGAGACACCGATGGCGAGTCGGCTTTCCGGCCAGGTTTCACCGCTGCCCATTTCCACAGTCCGCCAACCGGGAAGCAAAGGCCTGGCAGGGGCAACCTGCGTCGGCTCAAGGGCTTCCAGCGCAGCGGGGAGGAACGTCCGGGAAGCCGAAACCAGGCGGGCGTAGAGGCACCCTCGGGCCAGAAGTTCATCGTGCGTCCCCACCTCCTCTACCCGGCCCTCGTTCAGCACCACAATGCGGTCGGCGTTCCGGACGGTGTAGAGGCGGTGGGCAATGATGAGCGCCGTCCGCCCCTCTAACAGGCGGCGCGTCCCCTCCTCCAGCAGGGCCTCCGTGCGCGGATCCAGGTGGGAGGTGGGCTCGTCCAGGATAAGGATGGGGGCATCCTTCAGGAAGGCGCGGGCCAGGGCCAGCCGCTGGGCTTCCCCGCCGCTCAGGCGCGCCGCCTCAGTCCCGACGACGGTGTTCCACCCCTCCGGCAGAGAACGGACCACTTCGTCCAGGGCGGCTGCCCGGCAGGCCCGCTCCAGTTCCTCGGGGGTGGCTTCCGGACGGGCCAGGCGCAGGTTGGCCTCCAGCGTATCATAAAAAATGTACGGCTGCTGGGAGACCCAGGCGACCTGTTCTTGAGGTGGGGGACCGTCCACCACTGTGCCGTCCTCGTACTCGGTCCGGATTCGCCCCTCTGTGGGGGTGAGGAAGCCCAGGATCAGCCCGACCAGCGTGCTCTTCCCTGCGCCGCTGGGGCCCACCAGGGCCACTCGCTTTCCCTGCTCTATGCGCAGGCTGACGCGGTAGAGCGCTGGCCGGGATTCGCCGGGGTAGGTGTAGGAGACGTCCTCCAGGACGATGGCCCGGATGGGGACATTTCGGGCCTCACGATGAACGGGTGCACAACGGGGCGCTTCGTCCAGGATGGCGAAAATCCGCTCCGCCGCGCTGATCCCCGACATCCCGGCGTGGAAGCGCAGGCCCAGCATCCGGAAGGGAATGTAGAACTCCGGCGCCAGGATCAGCACGAAGAAGGCCGCCGGAAAGGCCATTCGTCCGTAAAGAAGCCGCAGACCGACCTCTACGGCGATGATGGCCGTGCTGATGGTGGCCAGCAACTCCAGCGCGAAGGCGGAGAGAAACGTGAGGCGCAACACGCTCAGGGTGGCCCGACGGTACTGGTCGCTCACCCGGGCGACGGTTTGGACGTGTTCCCGAGACCGTCCCAGCAACTTGAGGGTCGTCAGCCCGTAGAGGGTGTCCAGGAGTTGGGCGGAGAGTTGCCCCAGCATCCGGTACTGGCGGCGGGTGGCGACCTCTGCTCCCTTGCCGATGAGGACCATCATCAGGGGAATCACCGGCGCGGTGACCAGCATCACTGTGGCCGAGAGCCAGTCTTGGGGGAAGACGAAGAACAGGATGGTGAGGGGGACCAAAGCCGTGATGAGCACCTGGGGAAGGAACTGGGAGAAATAGGCGTCTAGCGCTTCCACTCCCTCTACCGTCGCGGCCGTCAATTCCCCGGCGCGCTGCCTGCGGACGTAGAGGGGCCCCAGGGCCTGGAAGTGGGCGAGAAGACGGCGGCGCAGGTCGCTCTTCACCCGAACGGCGACCGCCCGGGCGCCGATTTCGTGCAGGCCGCTGACTACCGAACGGGCCAGGATGACCCCCAGAAGGAGCCAGAGACGGGGCCATTCCTGGGAGAGGGTATGCCCTCTTAGAAATACCCCGTCCACCACCCGGCTGAGCAGCGCCGCCTGGAGGATGGTCAACAGGGCGCTGGCCCACAGGGTGCCGACGGTGAGAGCAAAGAGCGGGCCGGTCCCGCGGGCCAGCGCAATCAGGCGTCGGTGCATCCGATCAGTACACCATTTTCTTCCCCGTCACCCGGTCGCTGAAGACCTTGTAGGTCCAGGCCAGGTAGGCCAGTACGATGGGCACGAAGATGGCCGCGACGATGGTCATCACCCGCAGGGTGTAGGGGGAAGAAGAGGCATTGTAGATGGTGAGGCTGTAGGCCGGGTTCAGCGTGGAGATGAGGATGCGCGGATAGAGACCCGCAAAGACCATCACCGTGGCGAAGACGATGGTCAGAACTCCCATCCCGAAGGCCCAGCCAAACCGCCCCTGCCGGACGAAGTATCCCGCCACGAGAAGGGCGATGGCAGCCAGGATGGCGGGGATGAGGCCGTTGATGCCGGGTTTGGTGAGGATGTCGGTGGCGAAGAAGGCCCAGACGACGAAGATGACAGTCACAACGACGGCCGCGATCCAGGCCCGGAAGGCCACCGCTTGGGCCCGTTTCTCCACCTCCCCGGTCGTGCGCAGGGCCAGGAAGTTGGCCCCGTGCATCGTGAAGAGGGCCACGAAGGTGAGCCCTCCCCACAGCGCGAAGGGATTGAGCAGGGGAAGCAAGCCGCCCCAGTAGATCATCCTCGCGTCAATGGCCAGCCCGCGCATCAGGTTCCCCACCACCACGCCCCAGAGGAGCGCTGGGACCAGTGAGCCCACGAAGAGGAGCCAGTCCCAGGTGTTGCGCCATTTGGGGTCCGGCGATTTGCTGCGGAACTCAAACCCCACGCCCCGCAGGATCAACCCCACCAGCATCAGGATCAGGGCCAGGTAGGCCCCGCTGAAGAGGGTCGCGTAGACCTGCGGGAAAGCGGCGAACATCGCGCCGCCCGCGGTAATCATCCAGACCTCGTTGCTGTCCCAGATGGGGCCGATGGTGTTGATGATCATCCGCCGTTCCTCGTCCTTCTTCCCCAGGAAGGGCAGGAGGATGCCCACGCCGTAGTCAAACCCTTCCAGGACGAAAAAGCCAGTGAACAGAACCGTGATCAGAATGAACCAGAGGGTGTTCAGGTCCATCGCAGCCCTCCTTCAGTAGGCTTCCGCCACCCGGCCGGATGTTGCCTCCTGCGTCCCGTACTTCACCGCCAGGCGGAAGGCCAGGACGCTCAGAACGGCGTAGAGGACGGTCAGCACGACCAGGGAGAAGACAATGCTACTGGCAGGGACATTGGGGGAGATGGCGTCCTCAATCCGGAGCAGCCCGTAGACAATCCAGGGCCAGCGGCCGACCTCGGCCATAATCCAGCCCGTGGTGCCCGCCAGATAGGGCAGGATAGGCGCCCAGAGCATCACCTTCAGGAACCGCGGTCGGGTCTCCGGCCTCTTGTAGACGATGGCCAGGATCGCCAGCAGGACCATCAGCAGGCCAGCCAGCACCATGATGCGGAATGCGTAGAAATTGATGGCGACGGGCGGGATATATTCGCCGGGCCCGTATCGGGCGATGGCCGCCTTCTCCAACTCGTTCAGCCCCTCCACCCGGGCGGTGAAACTGTTGTAGGAGAGGAAGGAGAGCAGGTAGGGGATGCGGATTTCAAAGATATTTGTCCGGGCCTGGGAATCGGGAATGGCGACCACCAGGAAACTGGCCGGTTGCTCCGTCTCCCAGAGGGCCTCCGCCGAAATCATCTTCAGGGGCTGTATCTTGAGGATAAACTGCCCCTGGAAGTGGCCGATAATGCCGACCAGGATGGCGCCGATGAGGGCGAAGCGGGCGGCCCAGCGGAAGTTGGTGCGGAAGAAGTCCACGTCCCGCTTCCGCAGCAGGTGCCAGGCGCTGAAGGCCATCACCACGAAGCCAGTCAGGGCGATGCCGCCGGTCAGCACGTGGGCAAACTGATGGGGGATATTGGGGTTGGTGATGAGAGCGAAAAAGTCCGACATCAGCGCCCGGCCGCCCTGAAGGGTGTAGCCCACGGGATGCTGCATGAAGGAGTTGGCAGTCAGGATCCAGTAGGAAGAGATGTTGGAGCCCAGGGCCACCAGCCAGGCCGTCAGCAGATGGACCTTCTTGGAGAGCCGGTCCCAGCCGAAGAACCAGACGCCCAGGAAGGTGGACTCCAGGTAGAAGGCCAGGAGGGCCTCAATCGCCAGGGGGGCGCCGAAGATGTCGCCCATGAAGCGGCTGTATTCGGACCAGTTCAGGCCGAAGTGGAACTCCTGGACGATGCCGGTCACCACGCCCATGGCGAAGTTGATCAGCAGGATGGGGCCCCAAAAGCGGGCCATGCGCCTGTACTTCTCGTCGCCCGTGCGGACGTACCGGGTCTCGGCCAGCGCGATGAAGATGGAGAGGCCGAGGGTCAGGGGGACGAACAGCCAGTGAAAGATCGTGGTAATGGCAAACTGCCAGCGGGCCAGAGGGATTGGATTCATGATGCACCTCCTTACAAAGTGGATCATAAAGAGGTTGATCGGGTTGCCGGGACTTCACTCCATTCACACCTCCTTCGGAGAGGGTTCCAGCGGGTGAGCCAAAAACCTGACCCAATGAGTAATGTTTTTCGGCCATAGTATAACACGCGGGGAAGGATTTGTCAAGGGCGTCCCGATGCGCTGTGTCCCAAAGTTGCAGGACAACTGCTCGCAGGTGTCCTGCTCCCTGATGAGAGTTACTCCGTCGCGGGACCAGCCATCGGTTCTGGAGTGGAAAGGCCAGGGGACGCTTCGGCCAGTTCGGCGATGGTGGTCGTTCCCAGTTCCTGAAGGATGTGCGCCTGCAAGCGACACCAGCGTTCCCGGACCGGGCAGGCGTTCCCAAAGGGACAATTCGCGGGGTGGTTCACACACTCGGAGATCACAAAGACTGGTTCAAAGTAGAGGACCAGGTCTTGCAGGGTGATCTCGGCAGCCGGGCGGGCCAGACGGATTCCTCCGCCGCGCCCTGGAACGGACTCCACAAACCCTCCCCGAGCCAGCCGGGCGATCACCCGTGAGGCGTACTGCCGGGGGATGCTCATTTCTCGCCCTAACTCTTCGGTGGAGACCAGGTCTCCGGTTGAGCGGCGGGCCAGGGCGATCAGAATGCGGATGGCGTAGTCGGTCTCGCGGCGAATGCGGAGCATGGACTGATCTCTGTACAGGCTGGGTTGGGGATAAAGTCAAGTCTACTATACCACACAGACAGAAGCCGGTCAAGTCAAGTTACCGCAGGGCCTATCAATGCTCTAACGAAGATGCTCGTAGTAAGCCACGAAGCGAAG
>JAGHZG010000161.1 GCA_017743275.1 Chloroflexota bacterium
CACTGCAAAAACTCATCGCAGAGAACGCGGAGAGCGCAGAGATTTTCTTTAATAATGCTCTGCGTACTCTGCGGTCTCTGCGATAAAGAACCCTTTTTGCAGGGAAGTCAATCTTGCATCTTGCACTCCTGCCATCTTGCATCCCTGTCTCCTTGTTTCCTTGTATCCTTGCATCCTTACCCGGAGGTCCCAATGAAAAACCGCAAACTCCTGATGATTCCCGGCCCCGTGGAGTTCACGCCGGAGGTGCTGGCGGCCATGGGGCTCCCCACCACCAGCCACCTGGCTCCCAACTTCGTGGAGGTCTTCGGGCAGGCGCTGGACCGGCTGAAAGAAGTCTTCCTCTTCCCCGACGGCCAGCCCTTCATCGTCGCCGGGTCCGGCACCCTGGCCATGGAAATGGCGGCGGCCAACCTGATAGAGCCGGGCGACCGCGCGCTGGTCCTCATCACCGGCTACTTCAGCGACCGGTACGTCGCCATCCTGGAGCGGTGCGGCGCGCAGGTCACTGCGCTGCAGCCGCCCGCCATCGGGGATACGCCGCCCCTGGAGGCGGTGGAGGCCGCGCTCGCCCAGGGCGACTACAAACTGATGACCATCACCCACGTGGACACCTCCACCGCCGTCCTGAGCGACGTCCGGACCCTGGCAGAACTGGGCCGCCGCTACGGCGCGCTGGTCGTCGTGGACGGCGTCTGCAGCGTGGGCGGGGAGGAACTGCGGCCCCAGGAGTGGGGGGTGGACCTGGTCCTCAGCGCCTCCCAGAAGGCCCTGGGGGTTCCGCCGGGGCTGGCCATCGTCGTCGCTGGGCCGCGGGCGATGGAGGCCTTCCGGAAGCGGAAGACCCCCGTCCCAAACTACTACGCCGACTGGACCAACTGGCTGCCGATTATGGAGTCGTACCAGGCCCGGAAGGGCGCCTACTTCGGCACCCCGCCCGTCAACCTCATCTGGGCCCTCAACGTCAGCCTGGAGCAGATTCTGGAGGAGGGGCTGGAGGCCCGCTTCGCCCGCCATCGCCGCCTGAGCGACGCCTTCAAGGCCGGGATGGCCGCCCTGGGGCTGGCGCAGGTGCCCGTGAGCCTGGAGAAGGCCGCCCACACCCTCACCAACCTCTACTACCCTGAAGGGGTGGACGCCCGGATGCTCCCTCACGTGCGGGACGCCGGGGTCATCGTCGCCACGGGCCGGCATCCCGCCCTGGGCGAGCGGTACTTCCGCGTCGGGCACATGGGGGCCGTCACCTCCGCCGACATCCTGGTGGCGGTCGGGGCGATAGAGTATGGGCTCCGGAAGATGAATTACCCCTTTGAGCCCGGCGCGGGCCTGGCCGCCGCCCAACGGGTGCTGCTGGGGTAATCACGCTTCACGTTTCACGTAAAACGTAAAACGTAAAACGTAAAACGTGAAACGTGAAACGTGAAACGTGAAACGTGATGAGTCGCCGGAGGGGATCATGTACAACAAAGTCACCCCACAGATTGTGGATACGCTGCGGGCCATCGTCGGGGAGGGGAACGTCCGCACCGACGAGGAGGCGCTGGAGAAGTACGCCCACGATGAGACCGTTGGCCTCTGGGCCCAGCCGGAGGTTGTCGTCTTCGTCCACTCTGCGCCGGAGGTCGCCGAAATCTTCCGCCTGGCCGTGCGGGAACGGATTCCCGTCACCCCGCGCGGGGCCGGGTACGGCCTGAGCGGCGGCGCCGTCCCCGTCTTCGGCGGCATCGTCCTCTCCACCGAGAAGATGAATCGCATCCTGGAGATAGACAAGCAGAACCTGATGGTCACCGTGGAACCGGGGGTCATCACCGGGGACATCCACCGCGCGGTGGAGGCGGAGGGGCTCTTCTACCCGCCGGACCCGGCCAGCCTGGATTCCTGCACCATCGGCGGGAACATTGCCGAGGGCGCGGGCGGCCCCCGGGCCGTCAAGTACGGGACGACGAAGGACTACGTCTGCGGCCTGGAGGCCGTCCTCCCCTCCGGGGACATCATCACCTGCGGCGGCAAACTGGTCAAGAACGTCACCGGCTACAACCTCGTCCAGTTGCTGGTGGGCTCCGAGGGGACCCTGGCCGTGGTGACGAAGATTGTCCTGCGCCTGCTGCCTCTGCCGAAATACCGGGTGGACCTGCTGGTCCCCTACGACGACTTCCAGGCCGCCGCCGACACCGTCTCCGACATCATCGCCGCCCGCATCCTCCCGGCGACCATTGAGTTCATGGAACAGGATAGCGTCCTGGCGGCGGAGCGCCTCCTGCAGAAGACCGTCCCCTACGACGACGCGGCGGCCCACCTGCTGATTCAACTGGACGGGAACCGGCAGGAGTCAGTGGACGCGGACTTTGAGGCGGTGGGGGAAATCTGCCTGGACCACGGGGCGCGAGATGTGCTGGTGGCGAAGGATACTCGCACCCGAGACCGGCTGTGGGAGGCCCGGCGGGCCATCGTGGACGCGCTGAAACACGAGAGCCCGGTCAACCATATGGAGGACGTCGTGGTGCCGCGCGCGGAGATTCCGGCCCTGCTGCGGGGGATCAAGGAGATTGCCCGGCGGCACGGGGTGCGCATCGTCTGCTTCGGCCACGCCGGGGACGGCAACGTCCACGTCAACGCGCTGAAGGACGCCCTGCCGGAGGAGGAGTGGCAGGCGCTGGTGCCCGTCCTCTCTGAGGAAATCTACCGGCTGACCCTCTCCCTGGGCGGGACCATCACCGGAGAGCACGGGGTGGGCGCCACCCGTCGCCGCTACCTGCCCCTGGCGCTGGACCCGGCCCAGATCGCGCTGATGCGGGGGATCAAGGAGGTCTTTGACCCCCACCACATCCTGAATCCGGGGAAGATATTCCCGTAGCGTGGCGCAAGATTAATCTTGCGCCACACTGCTCCCCACCCAATCCAGATACGCCTCCAGCCCCCGCTGGATGGGGATCTGGACGACCTCCGGCACCTGGTAGGAGTGGTGCTCCCGGATGAAGGCCTCAACGTCGTCATAACGGGCGGCCGTCGTCTTGATCAGGAGCAGCCACTCCGGGTCCCGGTGCAGTTCCCCCTGCCAGATGTAGGTGCTGGTGACGGGCATCACCTGGACGCAGGCCGCCAGTCCCCCGGAGACCAGCCCCTCCGCCAGGCGGTGCGCCTCATCTTCTGTTCCGGCCGTCGTCATCACCACACAGTACCCGTCCACTACATCTTCTCCACAATCTCCCGGAATTCCTCAAACGGGATCGCGGTGAGGGTCTGGGTGGTGCAGTGGCCGAAGATGTTGGCCAGGAGGGCCACCCGGGCGGCAGATTTGGCGTCGGGGGCCTCAAAGATGTGCAGGAAGTCGTACTCCCCCAGGAGGGCATAACTGGCGATTCGTCGCACCTCCGGACACTCCTCCTTCAGCCGCCGGTCAAACTCCTGGTCCATAACCGAAAGGGCCCGCACCTCGCCGGGACTGCGCAGCGAGATTTTGGAAAGCAGGATGAAGGTCGTCATCGTCCACCTCCTTCCGCTGACGACTGACGGCTACCGACTAACGGCTGACGGCTGACAACTAACGGCTATCCATGTTATCCGCGAAAATTGCCGCGTTGTCAAGTTCTTTGACAAATCCCCCGTCTGCGCTATACTGATATGTCAAGCCACCGCTGACCCATACACCTATGACCGGTGTACCCGCCCCTCTTCTGACGATAGACGACATCCTCTCCATGGTCCGGGACGGCCCAGAGGTCCGGGGCCTGATTTCGCGCGCCTACGAGTTTGCTGCCCAGGCCCACGAAGGCCAGCACCGGATGTCCGGCGAGCCCTACATCCAGCACGCGCTGGCTGTCGCCGCACTGTTGGCCGAACTGCGCATGGACGCCGATACCGTCGCCGCTGGCCTCCTCCACGACGTGGTGGAGGACCGGGACATCCCGCTGGAGGAACTGGAGAAGCGGTTCGGCCCGGAGGTGGCCCGCATGGTGGACGGAGTGACCAAACTGGGGCGGGCCAATGAACTGGGCCGGATGCGGGAAGGGGAACGGGACGAGCGGGAACTGGAGAGTCTGCGCAAATTCTTTCTGGCGACGGCCCGGGACGCGCGGGTGATGCTCATCAAACTGGCCGACCGGCTGCACAACATGCGCACGCTGGATGCCCTGCCGCCGGAGCGCCAGCAGCGCATCGCCCGTCAGACCATGGACATCTACGCGCCGCTGGCGAACCGACTGGGCATCTGGCGCTGGAAGGGGGAACTGGAAGACCTGGCCTTCCGGTACCTCCAGCCGGACATCTACTTTGAAATCGTCCGGGAACTGGAGGCCCGGGCACCGGAACGGGAGGCCGATATTGAAAAGCACATTGCCCTCCTTCAGCATCACCTCCGGCTAGAGGGGATCAACTCTCAGATTACAGGCCGGTCCAAGCACATCTACAGCATCTACCGCAAAATGCAGCGCAAGCAAATCCCCCTGGAACGGGTCTACGACATCCGCGCCATTCGGGCCATCGTGGACACCGTCCCCGACTGCTACCACGCCCTGGGCGTCGTCCACAACCTCTGGACCCCCATCCCCGGCGAATTTGACGACTACATCGCCCGTCCCAAAGAGAACATGTACCAGTCCCTCCACACCGCCGTGGTGGGCATCGGCGGGAAAGTCCTGGAAGTGCAGATTCGCACCTACTATATGCACCGGATTGCCGAATACGGTATCGCCGCCCACTGGCGGTACAAGGAGGGGGCCCGAGAAGACCGGCTCTTTGAGGAGAGAATCGCCGCCCTGCGGGCCCAGATTGAGGCCCGCAGCGAGGCGGAGGACGCCGGGGAATTCCTGGAGGCGGTCCAGACCGACATCTTTGAGGACCGGGTGTACGTCTTCACCCCCAAAGGCAAAGTGGTGGACCTGCCCGCCGGTGCGACGCCCATAGACTTCGCCTACGCCATCCACACCGAAATCGGCCATCGCTGCCGAGGGGCTAAGGTCAACGGGCGGTGGGTGCCCCTGGACTACATCCTCAAAACCGGCGACCAGGTGGAAATCGTCACGGCGAAGCGAGGGGGCCCCAGCCGTTTCAGTTCCCGCTCCAGGATGGCCCGTCCCGAGGCGATGTTCTGCTCCCGGTCCTGCCGCCGGAACCACTGGCGAATTTTATTGCGGGCGCGCGCGGTTTTGACGTATCCCAGCGC
>JAGHZG010000162.1 GCA_017743275.1 Chloroflexota bacterium
GTTCAATGGGACACGGATGGGCACGGATGGTACGGATTTTCACGGATTTTTATCCGTGTTGATCCGTGAAACCCGTGTGTATCCGTGTCCTGATTTCAAACTGTCAGGTGGCCAGATACTACAATATGCAACATGCGATATGCGATATGCGATACGCGCATAAGTATGCCATTGATTGGGAAAATTGTCCAGAGGAAGCAGGCTTGTAGGACAACTGCGAGCAGTTGTCCTACAAGCCCCGGTTGCTCCCTCCCCGCATCGGGGGTATAATTCCCTCTGGGAGGAACCCATGTTGGTGAAAGACCGGATGACCCCGAATCCGATCACCCTGCGCCCCGGCAGCGACCCGCTGGCCGGGCTGGCCATCTGCAAGAGCGGGGGCTTCTGCCACCTGCCGGTAGTTGACGAGGCCGGCCGTCTGGTGGGAATGGTCACCGAGGACGAACTGAAGCATTTCCTGGCGACCGCGCCCTCTCCGGGCGTCCTCCAGCGGCAACACCGGGTGGAGCAGGTGATGAGGTCCCCGGTCGTCTCCGTGCCGCCCGATTACCCCCTGGAGGAGGCCGCCCGGCTGATGATTCGCCACAACCTCAGCGGGCTGCCGGTGACGGATGAGACGGGCCGCCTGGTCGGCATCATCACCCGATCCGACATCTTCGCCCAGTTCGCCGAAGCGCTGGGCGCCGACACCGCGGCCATCCGGGTCACCGTCCGGGTGCCCAACCGGCCCGGGGAACTGGCGAAACTGGCCGGGCGCATCGCCCAGGCGGGCGGCAACATCTGCTCCGTGGTCTCCCACTCTCCGGGGGCCACCGGCCAGATGGACTTGACGCTGCGGGTGGAGGGAGTGGACCAGGAGGCGCTGCTGGCGGCCATCCAGGCCGATCCGGAGGTGGAGGTCCGCCACGTCTGGGAGCGGGAGGTGGAGGGGCGATGAGACGCCTGCCCGGATGGGCCTGCGGACTGGCCCTGGCCCTGGTGCTGACGGCCTGCTCACCGGTGGGGAACGGCGGCGGCGCGCCCGACGGCGACGGCGTCTCCCCGGTCCAGGCGACGCCCCCGCCCCAGTCCCTGCTGATCCCCGGAGAGAGCGCCGAGGGGACGCTGGAGGCTGGGGAGACGGACCGCTGGGTTTTCGCGGCGACCGGAGGGGACGCGGGTACGCCGAACCTGGCCACCGTGGAGGTCTGGTTTCGCCCCAGCACGACCTCCGGCCCGGAGGCATCCCTGAAAGTTACCCTGGTCGGGCCAGACGGCACGACGCTAACGGAGCAGGAGGGCACGGTTACCCTGCCACCGTACATCGTGGAGCAGGAACTCCCCCGGACCGGCTCGTATCTCCTGCGGTTGGACGCGCTTTCGGGCACGCCGGGCCGCTACACCCTTCTGGTCACATTATCCCAGGAGCGCTACCTGACCCGGCCGGAGGTCTACAGCGGCGGGCCGCCGGCGGGTTGGCCGCTGGACGAACTCCCCACCGGCAGTTCCGGCTTCATCTGGCCGGCGCCCCGGCGGGCCATCTCCGGCTGGTACTTCCGTGACCCGTCCAATCCTCGCCACATCGGGCTGGACATTGCGGCCGCCCTGCACGACCCCATCTTCGCCACGGCCGACGGGGTGGTCTCTTTTGCGGACGTGTCCGGCGGCTACGGCAACCTGGTCGTCATAGACCACGCCGACGGCTGGCAGTCCTGGTACGCCCACCTCTCGGCCTTCTCGGTCGTGGTCGGTCAGCAGGTGCGGCAGGGGGAAATCATCGGCGCGGCCGGGAGCACGGGCCGCTCCACCGGCCCCCACCTGCACTTTGAACTTCGCCATAACGGGGTACCGGTAGACCCCCTGGTCTACCTGCACTGAGGATCGTCCATTGTCCATGTACTGGATTCGCCAGCGGGACTATCTGCTGAAAATCAGCCGCGCGCTCACGGCCCAACTGGACCTGGACGCCGTCCTGGCCGAAGTGCTGAAGGCGGCCATGGAGATGCTGGGCGGGCAGGCGGCCCTCATCGCCGTCCGGGAACCGGACGGGCGGTTCACCATCCGCGCCGCGCGCGGCTTCCCCGCCCGGCTCCAGGAGTACTTCTCCCTCCTGCTCATGGACATTCCCAACCAGGTGGACCCGTTTCTCTTCCAGATTCCCAACCTGGAAGCGAAACTGGCGGAGATTGCCCTGCGGACGGGCCTGCCCTTCAGCCAGGTCATCGCCCTGCCGATGCGCATCGGGCAGGAACTGATCGGCGTCCTCTACGTTATCCGGGCCTACGGCGCGGCCTTCACGCTGGACGACCGGCAGGTCCTGGCCAGTTTCGCCGACCAGGCCGCCATCGCCGTCCACAACGCCCAGTTGTACCAGCGGCTGGCCCAGGAGAAACGACGTCTGGACGCCATCCTGGAGCACAGCGCCGACGGGGTGATGATCCTGGACCCCGGCCAGCGCATCACCGTCTTCAACCGCGCGCTGGCGGAGATGACCGGCTGGTCGGCGGCGGAGGCCATCGGTCGCCACCACGACGAGGTCATCGTCTGGGCACGGCGGGATACGGACATGGACCTGAGCCGGGCCACCGCGGGCGGCTGGCCCCTGGCCCAGTCCCGGGGGAAGGCCGTCCTCTACGTGGAGGGAGACCTGCGCCGCCGGACCGGCGGCGTCCTCAGCGTGGGCATCACCTACGCCCCCCTCCTGGACCGGGAGGGGAAACTGGTCAACATCATCGCCAACGTGCGGGACATCACCCGCTTCCGGGAGGCGGACCGGCTCAAGTCCACCTTCGTCTCCGTCGTCTCCCACGAACTGAAGACGCCCGTGGCGACCATCCTGGGCTACGCGGAGACCCTGGCCCGCCCGGACGCTCAGTGGGACCCGGAGACGGTCCGGGAACTGGCCGGAGTCATCCAGGAGGAGGCCCGGCGGCTGGACCGTCTGATCACCGACCTGCTGGACGCGTCTCGCATCCAGGCCCGGGCGCTGCCGCTGAAGCAGGAGGAGGTGGACCTGGAGATATTGGCCCGTCGGGTCGCCCAGCGGTTCCAGCCCCAGACCGACCGCCACGACATCGCCGTCCGCTTCCCGCCGGACTTCCCCACCGTCCAGGGGGACCCGATGCGCCTGGAGCAGGTGCTGAACAACCTGGTCTCCAACGCCATCAAGTACTCGCCGGAGGGGGGGCACATCCGCATCCGAGGGGAGGTCCGGCCCGAGGAGGTCATCATCTCGGTGAGCGACGAGGGTATCGGCATCCCGGCGACCGAACAGGGCCGCGTCTTTGATCCCTTCTACCGGGTAGACGAGGCGCCCGTCCGACAGGTGGGCGGCGTGGGCCTGGGCCTCTACCTGGCCCGGGCCATCGTGGAGGCCCACGGGGGCCGCATCTGGGTGGAGAGCGAGCCGGGGAAAGGTGCCACCTTCTCCTTCAGCCTTCCCCGCCCCCGCGCCGACCACCTCCCGGTGCGGGTATAACCGTCCCGCCCCTTGCCTACTTGTGTCCTTGTATCCTTGCATCCTGTATCCTTGAGGAGGAAAATGGCACAACAACAACTTCTGGCCCGACTGACCTGTCCCAACTGCCGGACATCCTTCGCCATCCCGGTGGAGCAGGTCCTGGATGTGGAGATGGACCCGTCGGCCAAAGCCCGACTGCTGGCGGGTCAGATCAACCTGGCCGTCTGCCCCGCGTGTGGGTTCGCCAGCACCCTGGAAATTCCCTTCATTTACCACGACCCGCGCAAGGAACTGGCGCTGGTCTACATGCCCATGGCCGCCGGACGGACCGATATGGAGCGGCAGCAGGCCATCGGCGCCCTCTCCCGCGCGGTCATGAGCACCCTTCCCCAGGACCAGCGGAAGAGTTACCTGCTCTCTCCTCAGGTCTTCCTCTCCTACGAGAGTCTGGTCAACCGGGTGTTGGAGGCCGACGGCGTCACGCCGGAGATGATCCAGGCCCAGCGGGACCGGGCGGACCTCCTGAAGCGACTGCTGGAAGCATCCACGCCCGAGGAGCGCATGGCGCTGATTCAGGAAAACGAGGCGATGCTGGATGAGAGTTTCTTCCGTATCCTTTCCCTCAACCTGGAGCAGGCCAACGCTCTGGGACGGGAAGAGGCGTTCGGGCGCCTGATGGAGGTGCGCGCGCTGCTTCTGGAGCAGACCGCCATAGGCCGCAAACTGGCGGCCCGTTCCCGCGCCCTTCAGGCCCTGCAGGCCGACCCCACCCGGGAGAAACTGCTGGACCTGCTGGTAGAGTCCGAAGACCCGGCGACCCGCGCGATCCTGGTCACCTTCGGGCAGCCGCTGGTGGACTACCTCTTCTTCCAGAAACTGACCCGTCGTATAGAGAGCGAGACCGACGAGGAGAAGCGGAAACACCTGGAGGCGCTGCGGGAGGAGGTGATGGGGATTCGGGAGCAGGTTCGGGCACAGGCCCGGGAGGAAGTGCAGGCCAAACTGCACCTGTTGCGGGACCTGCTGACCTCGGAGCAGCCGGAACTCCTGGCCCGCCGTCGGCTGGTGGAGATGGACGACCTTTTCCTGAACGTCCTGGCCTCGGAGATGGAGAGCGCCCAGCAGGCCGGCGACCAGGAGATCTTCTCCCGCCTGCAGGAGGTCTGGCGGCTGGTGATGCGGATTCTCCAGGAGCAGGTGCCCCCGGAACTGCTCCTGATGACCCAACTGCTGGAGGCCCCGGACGAGGAGACCATGCGGCAGGTTCTGGAGGCGAACTCGCCGATGCTCACCAGGGGGTTCCTGGAACTTCTGGAGCGGATGGAGCAGGACTTTCGGGAGCGGGGCGAGGAGGAGGTCGCCCAGAAGGTCGCCCGCGCCCTGGAACTGGCCCGGACGATGGCGCCGGCGCGGCCCGAGGAGAAACGCCCCCCGCAGCGCCCCAGCGGGTTGGTGATGGTCAGGGGGTAGGATTTGCGGCGGGCGGCTTCGCCGCCCGCCGCAGAACTCCGCATTGATGTCCACAACGGGAGGACGCCATGCAGGCCGACTTTGACCGCGAACTCCAGTCCTATTTCACCGACGTGGAGCTCCTGCGCGAGATGTTCAGGCAGTGGCTGGCGGCGCCCGCGCTGCCCAAACGGATGCTGGTGGTTCACGGCGTCGGCGGCGTGGGCAAGTCGTCGCTGCTGCGGATGTTCCGCCTGC
>JAGHZG010000163.1 GCA_017743275.1 Chloroflexota bacterium
AGCCGATTGAAATCGTCCTCCCTGGGCCCTGCGTGCCGGGTGTCGGCCTTCGCCGACACCCGTCCACGGGCATCCCAAAAGAGAGGGTCGGCGAAGGCCGACCGAAGGCCTGCTGCCCAAGAAGGGTGACTTCAGTCAGCGCCTGAATAGTTACGTTTTTGTATCGGCGGCTTCGCCGCTGATACAAAAACAGCGTTATGGTGTTTCTATTAACGGACGACGCAACTATTCAGGCCGATTGAAATCGTCCTCCCTGGGCACTTCGTGCCAGGTGTCGGCCTTCGCCGACACTTGGAGGTCGGCGAAGGCCGACCATCGGCCGCAGGCCCAAAAAGGCTGACTTCAGTCAGCGCAATAGTTAACGGGTGACTTCATCCCCACTCCACGCGAAGCGGAAAGGAGGTGATGCCTGTCGGTGAGAAATCCAATCCTTTGCAAACGGTGCTCACATTATCCACCCTTTCATCAATTTTTATCAGTAGGAGGAACCCTCAATGAAAGCCGTCATCACGATGTGGAAGAATACCCGTATGATCATCCTGGTGGCCGTGTGTGCGGCCATCTACGCGGCGGCGCTGATCGCCTTCAAGACCGCCATCCCTCTTATCCCCGGCATCACCGAAGTCCGGGTCGCCAACATCTTCCCGATGGTCTTCAGCCTGCTCTTCGGCCCCGCGGCGGCATGGGGGTCGGCCATCGGCAACCTCATCGGGGACATCTTCGGGGGCACCCTCGGCCTGGGGAGCATCTTCGGCTTCGTTGGCAACTTCCTGCTGGGGTACCTCCCCTATGCGATGTGGACCACCCTGAAGCCCATCGCCGACGGGAAGCGAGAACTGGCCCTGCAGAACTGGCGCTCGTGGGTCCTCTACGTCCTGCTGGCCCTCATCTCCTCGGCCGCCTGCGGCGTGGTCATCGCGATGTGGCTGGAGGTGCTGGGGCTGGTCCCCTATCCGGTCCTGGTCACCATCATCACGGTCAACGATACGTTCGGTAGCCTCATCGGCGGCCTGCTCCTGGTGGCGGTCTACGGCGTCGTCCGGCGGCAGTTGCGGCTGATCTGGTGGGACGTGATGGAGCCGGAGGACATCGGCAAGCCCAAGACCGGCGTCCTGGGCGCCTGGCTGGTGGTCATCGGCGCACTGGCAGGCTGGATTCTGGGCGCCTACATCCTCTCCGGACAGGCCCTGGTCATCGGGATTATCTGCACCATCCTGATCCTCGTGGGCGCCTTCCTGATGTAACGCACTGGATGCCACGATGGGTGTCGCCATCTCTATCCAGGACCTCTCCTTCACCTACGCGGAAACCACGCGTCCGGCACTTCAACACATCAACGGTGAGGTGGAAGAAGGCACCTTCGTGGTGATCATGGGGCACGAGGGCGCAGGGAAGTCCACTTTGTGCTACTCCCTGAACGCTCTCGTGCCCCGTTTCTTCCGGGGAGAGTACGCCGGTCAGGTGGTCGTCCACAACGTGGAGGTCGCCAGGGCCCGGGTCGCCGAGATGTCCCGGCGGGTGGGCCTGGTGCTCCAGGATTTTGAGGCGCAACTCTTCTCCACCAGCGTGGAGTTGGAGGTCGCTTTCGGGCCGGAGAACCTGTGCCTCTCCCGGGACGAGATAGAGCGGCGGATTGACCACTACCTGCGCTTTGTGGGGCTGGCGGAGATGCGCCGCCGGGAGCCCGCCAGCCTCTCCGGCGGGCAGAAACAGCGGCTGGCCATCGCCTCTGTCCTGGCGCTGGAGCCCCCGATTGTGGTGATGGACGAACCGACCACCGACCTGGACCCCGTCGGGCGGGAGGAGGTGCTTTCCGTCTCCGATCTGCTGCGGCAGGAGCGGCGGACGCTCGTGGTCGTGGACCAGGACCCGGATACCGCAGTGGACGCCGACCAGGTCTGGCTGATGCGGGAGGGGGAAATGGTTGCCCAGGGGCCGCCCCGCCAGGTGCTGACGGACCTGGCGCTGCTGGAGTCCTGCGGCGTCCAGCCCCCGCCGACCGTCGCCCTCTTCCAGGCGCTGGGTTGGCCCGGCCAGCCGCTGACCGTAGAGGAGGCCATCGCGCTGATCCGGCAACACAACCTGGCTCAACCCCGTCCCCTGCAGAGCCCGGCCGCGCTGACGAACGGCCGCCCGGTCATCCTGGAACTCCGCGACGTGGACTATATCTATCCCACCCGCGCGGTGGAGGCCCTGAGCGGAGTCAACCTGCAGATTCGCGAGGGGGAGTTTCTGGCCCTCGTGGGCCAGAACGGCTCCGGCAAGACGACGCTGGCCAAGCACCTGAACGGTCTGCTGAAGCCTACCCGGGGAGAGGTGCTCTTCCGCGGACGGCCCCTTCAGGAAATCCGGCGCACGGAGATGGCCCGGCACGTCGGGTACGTCTTCCAGAACCCCGACCATCAGATTTTCTCCAATACGGTGCGGGAGGAGGTAGGGTTCAGTTTGCGGATGGCCGGGATGGACGCGAAAACGATTGAGGAGCGGGTCGCCGAGGCGCTGGCGGTGGTGGGGCTTTCAGGCTATGAGGACGAGGTGCCCTTCACCCTGACCAAAGGGGAACGGCAGCGGGTGGCGGTCGCATCCGTCCTGGCCGCCCAGCCGCAGGTCATCATCCTGGATGAGCCTACGACGGGGCTGGATTACCGCCACCAGCGGAGCATGATGGAGATGCTCCGGGACCTGCACCGGCGAGGGCATACGGTCATCATCATCACCCACTCCATGTGGGTGGCAGCGGAATACGCAGAGCGGGCAGTGGTGATGAAGGACGGTCGGGTTCTGCTGGATGCCCCCACCCGGGTCGCCTTCGCCCAGGAACCGATTCTGGCTGAGGCGTCCCTGCGTCCTCCACCCCTTCTGAGGCTGGGGAACTGGCTGGGGACTTCGGGGCTCACGCTGGAAGCGATGGTGGAGGAACTCCGATGAACATCTTCCTCTACCTGGACGAGAACACCTGGTTTCACCGGCTGGACCCCCGGACGAAAATCATCGGGGTTCTGCTGCTCTTCGGCCTGATTATGGTCTTCAACCACCCCCTCTACATGGCGGCGGTCGCTCTGGGGCTGCTGGCGCTGGGGGCGGCGGCGAAGGCGTTGCCCAATTTCTGGCGGATGCGCTACATTCTGGCCCTGCTGGTAGTTTTCAGCACGGTTCTTTGGCCGTTCTTTGCCAAAGGGCCCACCCCGCTGTGGTCGTGGGGGCGGCTGGAGGTAAGCCGGGAGTCCCTGATGTACGCGGTCGCCATGGGGCTGCGGCTGGCGTCCTTCGTGGCGGCAGGGCTCATCTTTCTCTCCACCACCACCAACGAGGAGTTCACCCACGGGCTGATCCGGCTGGGGTTGCCGTATCCGGTCGCGTTCGCCTTCTCCACCGCGCTCCGCCTGGTGCCGACCTTCGCCGGGGCGGGGGCGACCATTGTTCAGGCCCAGATTTCCCGGGGGCTGGACGTGGAATCAGGGAACATTTTCCAGCGCGCTGGCAAGTTCATCCCGCTGGCAGTTCCCCTGTTCATCTACGCTATCCGGCACACCAATATGCTGGCAATGGCGCTGGAGTCTAAGGGCTTCAACCCTGGAGAACCGCGAACCTGGTACCTGAATCCCCAGATGCGCCGGGCGGACTACATAGTCCTGGCGTTTCTGACGGTTCTCTTCCTGGCCGCCCTCTTCCTGCGGCTCCAGGGGTACGGTCAGGTCCTGCCGAGGTTGTAGGAGAACTATGCACATCATCATCGTCGGTTGCGGACGAACGGGCTCCTTTCTGGCCCGTACACTGGTTGAACGAGGCCATCAGATCGTCGTGGTGGACCCGAATCCAGACCAGTTTATCCGGCTGGGGCCGGATTTTCGCGGCCGTACCATCACCGGCCTGGGATTTGACCGGGACGTCCTTCTGCGGGCAGGGATAGAGCATGCCCAGGGTGTGGCGGCCGTCACCAGCGACGAGACGGCCAACCTCCTGGTCGCTTTCATCGCCCGCTGCCATTTCAACGTCCCCAACGTGGTCGCCCGTCTCTTTGAGCCGGAGCGGGCCGCCATTTATCAGGCCATCGGCGTCCCGGTGGTGACAGCCGCCGAATGGCGGGTTCACCGCCTGGAGCAACTCCTCTGCCAGCCCGCGCTGAACGTGGTGGATACTCTGGGCAACGGGGAGGTGACCGTGGTGGAACTGCGGGTCCCGGCGGCCTGGGCGGGCCAGCCGTTCTCGTTCCTGTTCATCCCGGAGAAAGTGGCCCCCACGGTGCTGATTCGTGGGGTCTCCGCCCGCATCCCCGCTCCGGACGTCACCCTGGAGGCCGGGGACATCATCCGCCTCAGCGTGGCGACGGATGCCCTGGAGGACCTGCGGGCCCGCCTGACTCGGGCAGGAGGGATGGAATGCGCGTCCTGATTGTCGGTGGTGGAAAGGTCGGCTCTCATCTGGCCTCTCTCCTCCTGGCCGATGGGTACGAGGTCTGCGTGGTGGAGAACCGCTCCTCGGTGCTGGCCCGGCTGTACCGGGAACTCCCCACCGAGGCGGTGATGGATGGGGATGGCACCCAGATGTTCTGGAGCGCGCGGACATCCGCTCCTCCGACGTTCTGGTCGCCGTCACCGGGGACGACGAGGTCAACCTGGCCGTGGCGATGATGGGCCGGTTCATTTTCCACGTGCCGCGTATCATCGCCCGGGTCAACAACCCCCGCAACGCCTGGCTCTTCACCCCGGAGGCGGGGGTAGATGTGGCCCTGAACCAGTCGGACCTGCTGGCGAAACTGATCGCCGAGGAGATGTCCCTGGGGGATATGATGACGCTGGTCCGGCTGCGGCGGGGGGAACTGGCGATTGTGACGGAGAAACTGGAGCCCGGCGCGAAGGCGGAGGGCCAGCGCATCGCCGACCTCTCCCTCCCGTCGGACTGCCTGGTGATGGCGGTGGTGCGGGGCGATGAGATGCTGGTCCCGCGCGGCGAGACGGTGCTGCAGTCGGGGGACGAGGTGCTGGCACTGGTGCGCAGGGAGGCCGGACGGGCCCTTCACGCCCTGCTGACAAATCCGGCGATCCCGCGAGGTTGAACAGACGGGAAGGGTAACAGTTCAGCCTCACCCCTCCCCCAGCGGCTTCGCCGCCCGCCGCAGGCGGCGGGGGT
>JAGHZG010000164.1 GCA_017743275.1 Chloroflexota bacterium
ACCGAGGGAAACCGCCCCTCAAATTTGTTACTATAGCAAGGCGAATCTCAATAAGAGACTTGACACCTCTATTGGGAGAATGGGTTGGCGGCGGCCCGCTCTGCGGGCCGCCGCCAACCCCCCAACCCCTATACCGTCTCAAACTGGCTGTTGTACAACTCCGCGTAGAAACCGCCCCGCCGCATCAACTCCTCGTGCGTCCCCTGCTCCACGATGTTCCCGTCCCGCACCACCAGGATCAGGTCGGCGTTGCGGATGGTGGAGAGACGGTGGGCAATCACGAAACTCGTCCGCCCTCGCATCAGGTCGTCCATCGCCTCCTGAATCAACAACTCGGTGTGGGTGTCCACCGAACTGGTCGCCTCGTCCAGAATCAGCATGGGCGGGTTCGCCAGGAACGCCCGCGCGATGGTCAGCAACTGTTTCTGCCCCTGGGAGATGTTGGTCATCTCCTCGTTGATGACGGTGTTGTACCCCTCCGGCAGCGTGCGGATGTAGCGGTCAATGCGGGCCGCGCGAGCCGCCGCCACCACCTCCTCGTCCGTCGCGTCATCCCGCCCGTAGCGGATGTTCTCCAAAATCGTCCCGTTGAAGAGCCAGGTGTCCTGCAGGACCATCCCGAAGAGCCGCCGCAGGTCGGAGCGGGCGAACTGGCGGACGTCGTGGCCGTCTATCAGAATGGCCCCGTCGTCCACGTCGTAGAAGCGCATCAGGAGTTTGACCAGCGTCGTCTTGCCCGCGCCCGTGGGCCCCACGATGGCGACCTTCTGACCAGGCCGGATGCGGGCGGAGAAGCCCCGGATGACCGGCGTGTCGGGCACGTAGCGGAAATGCACGTTCTGGAACTCTACCCGACCGTCCACCCCCTCCAGCCGGACCGGCTGCTCCGGGTCGGGCGTCTCCTCCTCGGCCTCCAGGAACTCAAAGACCCGCTCCGCCGCCGCCACCGTCTGCTGGAGGACGTTGGAGATGTTGGCCAGTTGGGTGATGGGCTCCGTGAAGCCCCGGATGTACTGGGTGAAGGCCTGGATGTCGCCCAGCATGATCCGTCCCCGGACCGCCAGGTAGCCGCCCGTGATGACCACGCCCACGTACCCCAGGTTGCTGACAAAGCGCATCATCGGCATCAGGATGCCGGAGATGAACTGGGCCTTCCATGCGACGCCGTAGAGGCTCTCGTTGTACTGGTCAAACTGCCGCAGACTTTTCTCTTCGCCGTTGAAGGCCTTCACCACGATGTGCGCGCCGAAGGTCTCCTCCACGTGCCCGTTCACCCGGCCCAGGTCGGCCTGCTGCTGAGCGAAAAACCGCTGGGAGTTGTGGATGATGAACGTCACCAGCCCGGAGGAGAGGGGAATGACCAGCATCGCCACCAGTGTCATCTGCCAGGAGATGGAGAGCATCATCCCTAACATCCCGACGACGGTGACCGCAGATGTCACAATCTGCATCAGGCTCTGGTTCAGCGTCTGGTTGACGGTATCCACGTCGTTGATCAGGCGGGAGAGGATTTCCCCGTGCTGGGTCCCGTCAAAGTACCGGAAGGGCATGCGATGGATTTTCTCAAAGACGTCGCGGCGCATCTGGTAGGTGATCCGGACGGCGACGTTCGTCATCAGCCAGCCCTGAGCGTACCCCAACGCGGCGGAGAGGGCGTAGAGCCCCAGGACCGTGAGCAGAATCCGGCCGATCCCGGCGAAGTCAATGGTTCCCGTGCCGGCCAGTTGGGCAATAAACCCTTCAAAGAGTTTTGTCGTGGCCTGGCCCAGGATTTTGGGCCCGAAGACGGAGAAGATGGTAGACCCGACGGCCAGCAGAAAGACGAAGAGGATGGTCAGCCGATAGGGACCCAGGTAGGCAATGAGTTTGCGCATCGTGCCGGCAAAGTCGCGCGGCTTCTCCACCGGACCCATCATTATAGGGCCGGGACCGCCCCGGCCCATCGGGCCAGGGCCGCGCATGGGGCCGGCAGGTCCCCGCCGGGGGTCGGTCAGAGAACGAAGGGGACGGGCAGGAATGGTCATATCACCTCCGGAATCTGTAGCATAGGATTTATCCTGTTGATGCAGGATAAATCCTACGCTACAACGGCCGCCACTTTCAACTGCGAGAGCGCGATCTCCCGGTAGATGTCGCAAGTCGCCATCAGTTCCTCGTGAGTGCCCTGGCCGACGATGCGGCCCTCGTCCAGCACCAGAATCCAGTCGGCGTCTTTGATGGTCGCCACCCGTTGGGAGACGATGATGACAGTGCTCTCCCCGACGTACTCCCGCAGGGTCCGCCGCAATCGGGCGTCAGTCCGGTAGTCCAGCGAGGAGAAGCAGTCGTCAAAGATGTAGATGGACGGCCGCCTGACCAGCGCGCGGGCGATGGTGAGCCGCTGCCTCTGTCCGCCGGAGAAGTTGGCCCCGTGCTGGGCCACCTCCGCCTCCAGCGGCGAGCGACCGTCGTCGCCGGTGCGGGAGAGGATGATGTCCCCGGCCTGGGCGACCTCCAGGGCCCGCATCAGGCGTTCCTCAGAGGCATCCTCGTCGGCGAAGCGCAGGTTGCTGGCGATGGTGCCACTAAAGAGGTTGCTCTGCTGCGGGACGTAGCCGATGCGGTCCCGCAGGTCCTTCAGCCGCACCTGGCGGATGTCCACCCTGCTGATGCGAATTTCCCCCCCGGTCACATCGTAGAAGCGCGGGATGAGGTTGATCAGGGTGGACTTGCCGGAGCCGGTGGTGCCGATAATGCCCACCGTCTCCCCGGCGCGGATGGTGAAGGTGATGTTGTGAAGGACGTACTCCTCTGCTCCCGGATACCGGAAGCAGACGTTGCGGAACTCAATGGTGGGGATGAAGGGTTCCGGGAAGGGGACGGGCTCCTCGGGGTCCCGGATGCTGACCTCCGTCTCCAGCACTTCGGCGACCCGGTTGGCGGCGACGTCCACCCGGGGGAGCATGATGAAGAGCATGGAGAGCATCGCGAAGGCGAAGAAGACCTGCATCGCGTACTGCATGAAGGCGATCATATCGCCGATGCGCATCGTCGCCTGGGCCACCTGGTGGGCGCCGACCCAGAGGATGAGCACGGTCAGCCCGTTCATCAGGAGCATCGTGGCCGGCATCATCACGACGGCGGCCCGGTTGACGAAGAGGAACGTCCGGGTGAGGTCCTGGTTGGCCATGTCAAACCGCCGCTTCTCGTAGTCCTGGCGGTTGAAGGCGCGCACGACCATCATGCCGGTCAGGTTCTCCCGGCCGACCTGGTTCAGCCGGTCCATCAGAGACTGGATGATTTTGAACTTCGGGAGGGTGATGCTGAAGACCAGCATAATCAGCCCGACCAGGACCAGGACGCCCAGCCCGATGATCCACATCATAGACGGGCTCTTGGCGGCAGCGCGGAGGATGGCGCCGATGCCCATCAGCGGGGCGAAGAAGACCATGCGCAGAAGGAACACCATCACCATCTGAATCTGGGTGATGTCGTTGGTGGAGCGGGTGATGAGGGACGCGGTGGAGAAGCGGTCCAGTTCGGCACTGGAGAAGGCCATCACCTTCTCAAAGAAGAGGCGGCGCAGGTCCCGGGCCAGTCCGGCGGCCACCCGCGCGGCCAGGAAGCCGACGACAATGGTGGCGGCGGCGGCGACCAGGGCGATGAGGAGCATCTGCCCGCCGACGCGCAGGATGTAGGCGTTCTGAATCCCGAGGACGTCGGCGCCCAGGGCCTCGTACTCGGCCCGGACGGCGCGGGCAGCGGCCTGGAACAGGGCCTTCTCCCCGCCCATCGCCTCAAACCGCTGGTCCACCGCCTGGATGATGCGGGCCCGTCCCTCCGCGGGCATCCGGGCCAGCAGGGCGAAGAGGTCAGTCCCCGGCGGGAGTTGGGAGAGGTCAAAGCCAGCCATCCCCGGCATCAGCGCCTGAGCCTGTTCGGGATGGGCCCGGACCGCTTCTATGCCGGAGACGATGATGAGCGCGCGGGCCACAGGGGCCTGGATTCGCTCCAGTGCCGCCGGGTCAGCCGCCCGCAGGACGTAGATGGGCCCCTGGGCCAGCACGGGGTACTTCTTCGCCAGCGCGCCGGAGTCCGGCGAAGAGGCGTCCACCCGAACGTACTGGGCCAGGACGTCGGCCTTCTCTTCTTCGGTCAGGAAAAGGAGCAGATGGTCCAGGGTGGCCGCGCGCATGGCCTGGGGCATCGCTTCCTCCAACCCGCCCTGCTGGATGCCCACGTTGACGATGCGGGACATGTAGTCCGGCAGGGCCAGGTCGGCGTTGGCCTGGATAAAGAGCAGAACGATGATGGAAAGGACAAAGGGCGTGTAGGGTTTCAGGTATTTCAACAGTCGGCGCATGGCGTTCTCCAGGGAGCAGGTCGCAGGTCGCAAGTCGCAGGGTCGCAGTAGGGGCGAGGCATGCCTCGCCCGTACTTGCAGGGCGCAGGTCGCAGGCGTTATTCTGGGGCTGTCTCCCCGATCAGTTCGTTCAGGAGTTTGCCCAGAATGTCGTGAAGGAGGGCCTGTTCCTGGGGGGAGAGGCAGCGAAGGAGTCCTTCCATCACCACCCGGATGCGGTCGGCCCGGACGCGCTCCAGCAGATGCACGCCCTCATCGGTCAGCGCGACCAGGACAGAGCGGCGGTCGGCCGGGTCCGGCCTGCGCTCCACCACCCCCTGCTCCAGGAGCCGGTCCACGATGCCGGTCATGGAGGCGGCGCTCTGATGGGTGGCGGCGGCCAGGTCACCCATCCGGGAGGCCCGCCCCTCGGCGTGGTCCAGGGAGCAGAGGGCCATGAACTGAGGGAAGGTCAGGCCGTGGCGGGCCAGGTCGCGCGCGAATCGGCGCCGCAACGCCCCCATCAGATGGAACAGGCGCATCCCCAGGTCCTAAAGAGCTGCAGGGCCTGACTGGTGAAACCTGCGGCTGGCCTCCGGGCCTATCCCCCGGAGACAACGGAGACCAGTTTGACGGTGTCGTCCGGCTCCAGAAGGGTGTCTTCGGTGAGCAGTTTGCCGTTGCGGACCGCCAGCACGGTCTCCGGAATGAGCCCCACTTTCTCTATAGCCTGGCGGACGGTCATCCGTCCCTCCAGTTCCCATTCCCGGTCCCGGTAGATGAGTTTCATGGTCTCCTCCTGGGTGT
>JAGHZG010000165.1 GCA_017743275.1 Chloroflexota bacterium
GGTGCATGTCCCGCTGGGGACACTTGTTCACCAGTTCCCGCACCCTCCACACATCCGCCCCCAAACTCTCACAGAGCAGGGCAATCTCGTTGGCGAAGGCAATCTGCACATCCCGATACGCGTTCTCCGTTGTCTTCACAATCTCCGCCGTCAGGCAGTCCGTGACGTCCAGGTCGGCCCGGACGATGTGCCGGTAGAGTTCCAGGGCCAGTCGGCCCGCTTCGGGGGTCATGCCTCCGAACACCCGGGGCATGTGCTCCAGGTTGTAGAGCAACCTTCCGGGCCGGACCCGCTCCGGGCAGTGGGCCAGGTAAAAGTCCTTCCCCGCCCTCAGGCCCGAGGCCTCCTCCAGGATCGGCCGGACCACCCGCTCCATCGTGAGGGGAGCAATGGTGGATTCCACGATGACCAGCGTTCCGCGCGAGAGGTGATTCCCCAGGGAGACCAGCGCCGCGCGGAGGGCTTCATACTTCGGCCGATGGGTTTCCTCATCCACCGGGGTCTCCACGGCGATGATGACCACCCCGGCGTCCCGGCACTCCTCGTAACGTGTGGTGGCGCTCAGCCGGCCATCCCGCACAACCTGGGCCACCAGTTCCGCCAGACCCGGCTCCTTCCCGCCGATGGGGCAGAGCCCCTGGCGGATTTGGTGCACCTTCTCCTCCACCCGCTCTATTCCCACAACCTGAAAACCGGCCCGGGCGAATATGCACGCCACCGGGAGGCCCACGTATCCCAGCCCGATTACGGCAATTTTAACCCGTTTGTCTCGGATCGCAGCAAGACGTTCCTCAAACACGCGCTCCCTCCCCAGGACGATTGTTCACCACAACCACCGCTCCGGTGCGCCCGGATTCCACCAGTTTCTGCGCCAGGATCACCGCCCGCAGGCCGCCCTCCCCGCTGACCGGGGGAGGCGCATTCTGGACAATGGCTTCTACGAAGGCCCTCAACTCTGCCCGCAGAGGCTCTTCCTTCTCCACCCTTAACCGCACCACGTTCCCTTCCCCCACGCCTTTGAAAATTCCCAGCGCCTCCCAGCCGCTGGAAGCATAGTGGTTTTCATAGAAGTACAGGTCCTGGGTCAGGTAATTGACCACAAACATCCCCCGCTCACCGGTGACCGCCAACTCCCGGATTTTGGTGGGGGTCAGGCGGTTGACGTCCAGCACGCCGATAACGCCGTTCCGGAACCGCAATAGGCCAGTGAGGAGGTCTTCGTACCGGGTGTGGATTTGCCGCATCGTCTCGGCGTAGACCCGTTCCACCTCCACTCCCAGGAGGTAATACATCACATCCAGGTCATGGCTGGCCAGGTCAATGACCACGCCCATATCCTGAATCCGTTCGGGGAAAGGCCCCAGGCGACGGGCGTGAAGGAGGAATACTCTGCCCAGTTCTCCGGCATCCAGCCGTCTCTTCAACTCTCTCACCGCCGGATTGAACCGTTCTATATGCCCTACGGTCAGTTTAACGCCCTTCTCGTCAGCCGCCCGGATGATTTCCAGCGCCTCTTCCGGGGTGGAGGCGAGGGGTTTCTCTATCAGAAGGTGGATGCCCTCAGCAATCACATCCAGAGCGATCTGGCAATGCAGATAAGTGGGGGCAGCGATGGAAACGGCGTCCGGCCTCTCGTGCCGGAGCATTGCCTGGTAATCGGCATAGGCCTTCACTTTATAGCGGCGGACCACCTCCGCCGTCCTACCCTCATCGGGGTCGGCAACGGCCACCAGTTCCACACCGGGGATTTCGGTATACACCCTGGTGTGTTGTTTTCCCATTGACCCCACGCCGATTACCGCGACCCGGAGCATCCGATTTCCTCCCCCAGAGAGGCAACTGCCTCCACGATGGCTTCCAGGTCCTCCGGACTCAAGGCCGGATGGACGGGGAGCGAGAGCACTTCCCGACTGGCCCGTTCCGCTTCGGGAAGGACATCCTTGTAACCCAGGTCCCGGTATACTGGCTGCTGATGCACGGGGAGCGGGTAGTAGATGCTCACCCCGATACCCCGGGCCCGTAACCACTCCGCTGCTTTATCCCGGTCGCCTTTGATCCGGATGGTGTACTGGTGGAACACATGGACGCACCCTTTCTTTACAACCGGAGGGACCACAAAAGGCAGATGACGCAGGCGTTCCGTCAGATAGGCAGCATTTCGGATTCTTCGCTCGTTCCATTGGGGAAGTTTCTTCAACTGGGCCAACCCAATGGCGGCCTGGATGTCCGTCATACGGAAGTTAAACCCCAGAATCTCGTGATAATACCGCTTCCGCATCCCGTGGTCCCGGATCATCCGGGCCTTTTCGGCGACCTTTTCGTCATCGGTGAGGATAATTCCTCCTTCGCCGGTCGTGATGTTTTTGGTGGGGTAGAAGGAGAAACAGCCTGTGGCAAAAGTCCCCACTTTTTTGCCGTTCACCGAGGCCCCGTGAGCCTGGCAGGCATCTTCTATCACCAGCAAGTCATACCGGCGGGCAATCTCCATAATAGCTTCTATATCACACGGGTGGCCGAAGAGATGCACGGGCAGGATGGCCCTCAGCCGAGCGCCCTTCTTTTTCCGCTCCCGCACCGCTTCTTCCACCCGGTTGGGATCAATGTTGAAGGTCTCGGGCTCAATATCCACAAAGACAGGCCGGGCACCGGTGAAGAGGATGGCATTGGCAGAGGCGATAAAGGTAAACGGCGTGGTGATGACCTCATCGCCGGGACCGATGCCGTGGGCAAGCAGAGCGGTGTGGAGGGCAGTGGTGCCAGAGGAGGTCGCCACGGCATAGCGGGCACCGCAGAAGGCGGCGAACTCCCGCTCAAACTCAGCCACTTTTTCGCCCTGGGCCAGTTGGCCGCTTTCCAGGACGGCGAGGACGGCCTGCTTTTCCTCTTCGCTGATGATGGGGCGGGCGATAGGAATCATTGCTCCTCCTGAGGGAATTCGTATTCTTCGTTGCAGACGTCGCACACCATAAGCATCTTCTGGCCTCTCAATTCTTGCGGACGGAGTCGGCGGCCGCATCGGCACACATACCCGACCAGCCGGGCCGGGTTCCCTACCACCAGGCCGTGGTCGGGCACGTCCCGGGTCACCACCGCCCCGGCCCCCACCATCGCGAAGCGGCCGATGGTCACGTTGGGAAGGATCACGGCACCAGCCCCGATGGAGGCACCGTATTTCACCAGGATTCTCCCCACTTCCCAATCCTGGCTGCCCTTCAATTCGCCCGCAGGGGTAATCGCGCGGGGGATTTTGTCATTGGTCAGACAGGCATGAGGGCCGATAAAAACCCCGTCCTCAATGGTCGCCCCGTGGTACACGGAAGCGTTGTTCTGAATCTTCACATGGTCTCCGATGGTCACATCAAAGTCTATATACACATTCTTGCCGATGATGCAATTTCGGCCGATTTTGGCCCCCTCCCGGACCTGGGCGTGATGCCAGATCCGGGTCCCTTCACCGATTTGAGCCTTGGGAGATACCTCCGCGGTGGGATGAATCATCCGATGGCCTCCTGGGTCAGAATCTCAACGATTCTTCGGCTGGCGTTGCCGTCTCCAAACAGCGGAGGCCGCTCGCCGGTTGGTTGGAAATTCCGCACTGCCTCCACAATCCGCTCCCGGTTTGCCCCAACCAGGATATTCCAGCCGGCCTCTACCGTCTCCACCCACTCCGTCTCCTCCCGCAGGGTCACGCAAGGAACCCCCAGGATGTAGGCTTCCTTCTGCACCCCGCCGGAATCGGTGAGGATCATCCGGGCATTCTTCTCCAGCATCAGCATATCCAGATAACTGACCGGCTCTATGAGCCGGACGTTGGAATTCGGGTGGAGCCCCCACTGCTTCAAGGCCTTCTGGGTTCTGGGGTGGACCGGGAAAATGACCCTCTCGGCAACGTCGTTCAGGGCCGAAACGATGGCGCTCAAATTGCGGGGATCATCGGTGTTGCCGGGACGGTGAATGGTCACCAGGAGGTAATTGCCTGGGTCTACTCCAAGGGTTTCCAGGACGGTGGATTTCCGTTCGGCAATTTCCAGGCCCCAGAGGGCCACATCGTACATCACATCCCCAACTTTGTGAACACCCTGGGTAATTCCTTCTCGGGCCAGGTTCCCCACCGCCGTATCGGTGGGGCAAAACAGCAGGATGGAAAGATGGTCGGTCAGAACCCGATTGATTTCCTCGGGCATTGTGCGGTTATAACTCCGCAACCCTGCCTCCACGTGAGCGACCGGGATGTGGAGTTTGGCAGCTGCCAGCGCCCCGGCCAGGGTTGAGTTGGTATCTCCGTAGACCACCACCCAATCGGGCTTTTCCTGTAGCAGAACCTCTTCTAACCGGGCCAGCATTTCTCCGGTCTGCCTGCCATGAGATGCGGAGCCGACCCCGAGGTTATAATCCGGTGTGGGGATGCCCAATTCCCGGAAAAAGACCTCCGAGAGAAGGTAATCGTAATGTTGTCCCGTATGAACCAGGATTTCCCTATAGTGGAGGCGCAGCCACCGGCTCACCGGGGCCGCCTTAATGAATTGAGGACGGGCACCAACGATTGTAGCGATCTTCAAGGCTGATTTCCTTCCAGCGCCCGAATCTTCGCCTCTATCCCCTCATCCCCCGGCTTCCACTCCAGGGCCTGGCGGTAGGCCACCAGGGCACCTTCTTTATCCCCGGATTCGGCCAGCCAGTCCCCCAACTGGACGGCCCAATTCCAGGGCTGGCCCTTGTAGAGGCCGATGGCGGTCCGCAGCCAGGAAACGGCCTCTTCCCGCCGGTCCTGCCGGTAGAGGCTCTGGGCCAGATAGTAGGCGCTCCAGGCATGCTGGGGGTTCATCTCCAGCGCGGCCCGGAAAGCCTCCTCCGCCGCCTGGTCCTCCCCCCGCAGGTACTGGGCCAGGCCCACCCAGTACTTGGGCTCATACCGGTTGGGGGCCAGCGATTCCGCTTTCCGGTACCACGCCAGCGCGCCGTCGTAGTCCTTCTGGGCCCGGCGCATATGGCCCACACTTAGGTAAGGCCAGGGGAGATCCGGCCGAGCTTCCACGGCCCGGCGATAAGCGGCCTCGGCCCCGGCCCAATCCTTGAGCCGTTCCAGCGCCGCCCCCTGGCGCATTCGGTACTCATA
>JAGHZG010000166.1 GCA_017743275.1 Chloroflexota bacterium
GGAGGAACACGATTGGGTGAACATGCGCTCTGAAGAGGATTCGTTCGTTGGGCATCAGGCTACTTTCTACGTATCCCATAAGCCCTCCTTATGAGAAGATTTGCGGCGAGATCCAGTCCGCCAGGGATCGTGTTTGGCCTTACCCAGGCGTTTCATTTCCTCAACGTAAGTGATGACCGCTTTCTTCCGCAAAAGCCAGTCGCGGCCTTTCTTCAGCCCTTCTATTTTCCCTCGCTGGGCCAGTTGCCTGAAGTGGATAGAAGAGTACCCCGTCAACTCGGCCGCTTCTTTGGTGGTAATCCATTCGGTTGGGTCAAATGAGTCGGACATAGGGCTCTACCCAAGCGCATCCTGTAACAAAAACGCCCCACCGGTAGGGTGGGGCGCCGTGGTCTGGAAGGACTCACTCCATCAACTGCCGCAACATGAGCAGGGCCTCCTGGAACTCCCGCAGGCTGGCCTTCTCAATCAGGTACACCCCGCCCTCTTCCCGGGTCTCCAGGGTGCCATCCTCTATGAGTTCACGGATCACCTCCGGGTCATGGCCGGAAAGTTCCGCCGCTTCCTCTACGGTCAGCCATTCCGGGGCGAAGGCCCAGGTCACCAGAGTGACCACGCGGGGCATCGGGGCTACCTCCTCCGTCCGGAGGACCGAACAGGTGACCCGCGCAGGACTCGAACCTGCAGCCAAGGGATTAAGAGTCCCCTGCTCTACCTGTTGAGCTAGCGGGCCAGAGCGGAAGTTATTTTACCACGTTTTGTGTCTTTGGCAAGTGAATGTGTGCACAGAACTTGACATTTGCCCGAAGTTCGGCTAAAATAACAGGCGATGATCATCTTATTCGCCATAGAGGAGGGAGCACGATGGGCGAGGGCCGATGTGACTACTGTGGCGACTTCATAGAGGGGGAACCGGTACGGCGGGGAGACCGGGTCTACTGCTCCGAGGCCTGCGCCTTTGAGGCCACCCGCAGTAAGGACTGCGGCGGGCGCAGTGACTCCATCACCTCACTCCCCATCGTGGAGCCGGATAAACGTTAGCGACAACCATTCAGAATTTACTTTAAGGAGAGAGCCATGAAGTTCGGAGACCGGATTCAATCGGCAGACTGGAAGGCGGAGAAGCATGTCCCCGTCATAGAGGGACCCGACCAGGTCGCGGCCAATCAGCCCTTCCAGGTCACGGTCAGCGTGGGCAAGGAGATTCCCCATCCCAACACCACCGAGCACCACATCCGCTGGATCGCGCTCTACTTCCAGCCGGAGGGGGATAAGTTCATCTACGAAATCGGCCGCTGCGATTTCGCCGCCCACGGGGAGTCGGTGAAGGGGGCCAACCAGGGGCCGGCGTACGCCCATCCGGTGGCCCTGTTCTCCTGCCAGGTGAACGCGCCGGGCACCCTGATCGCCGTCTCCTACTGCAACATCCACGGGCTGTGGGAGAACAGCAAAGAGATTGCCCTGGCCTGACCGGTCCGGATTCTGCCACCGGAAAGACGACCGGCGCCGGGATACCCCGGCGCCGGTCGTCCTTTTGGGGCAGGGTAGCCATTCGGGCTGTCATTGCGAGCCAACGGAGGCGGCGAAGCAATCTCCGCAAGCCGTTCTGGAGATTGCTTCGGGTGCTACGCGCCCTCGCAGTGACAGAAATACCTGGCTACGGTTCAAATATCGGCGGCATCCGGCGCTTGTGCTCGGAGCGGGCCATCATCCCGCGCACCTTCTCCACCGCTGCCGGGTCCAGCCCGGAGAGGTCTCCGACCTCCATCGCCGCCAGGATGCGGTCCAGTTCCCGATACGTGATGCCCATCTCCCCCTCGTCGGTCTGACCGGGCCAGAGGCCAGCCGTGGGAGGGCGGTCAATGACCTCCTGCGGGACCCCCATTTCCCGGGCCAGTTGCCAGACCTGGGTCTTATAGAGGCCGCCCAGGGGCAGCAGGTCCACCCCGCCGTCCCCGTATTTGGTGTAGTACCCCATGGAAATCTCCGACTTGTTCCCCGAACCCAGCACCAGATAGTTGTGGGACTGCGCCAGATAGTAGAGGGTGATCATCCGCAGGCGGGGCTTGATGTTCGCCGGGGCCAGGGCGTTCTCCGTCGGGGGGAGGGCCGCCACCAGGGCGTCGTAAACAGGGGTCAGGTCTACGGTGACGGTGGGGATGCCAAAGGTTTCGGCGACCTGCCGGGCCAAGTGGAGATCGTCTGGCTGGGAGTGGCAGGGCAGGATGGCCGCCAGCACCCGGTCGGTGCCCACGGCCCGCACGGCCAGCGCGGCCACGGTGGCGGAATCCACCCCGCCGCTCAGCCCGAAGACGAAGCCGTCGGCTCCGGCGCTCTCCAGATATTGCCGGAGCCATTGCGCGATGCGGTCGGGAAGGGACATGGGGCCTCCTTACTACGTAAAACGTAAAACGTGAAACGTGAAACGTGAAGCGTGAAGGGCATCAGGTCAGGCGGGCGACGACCTCTATGCCGTTGAGAGCCATGCTGTAGAGAAAGATGCGGTGCAGGAGGTCGCCGTCGTGGGGCATCGCGCCCAGTTGGAGCGCCGTCTCCACCGGCATGTCGTAGGTCTGGACGCCGTCGGCAGGGACGACGACCCGGAAATCCCGCAGGCCCAGGACATTGGCCCGCAGCCGCAGGAACATCGCCGCCTGGTAGATGCACAGATCGGTGCAGTCGCCCACCACGATGAAAGTGTTGACCGCCGGGTGGCTATCCAGCCAGGGGACCAACTCGGTGCCGATGCTGGAACTGATGGACTTTTTGGGAATGACCACGAAGAGGTCGGAGAAAGGCAGGGCCCGCAGTTCGTCCACGGTCTCGCTCTCGGGAGTGCCTGCGACACAGTGGGCCGGAAAGGCCCCGAATTCCACCGAGTCGGGATCGTGGGCGTCCTGGGTCAGGAGGAAGTGACGGACGCCCAGGTCGTAGGCCCTTTGAAACAGGTGCACGACGTTGGGGACAATGCCCGCCACGCGCGGGCTGGCCAGCGGCCCGATGGTGCAGAAGCCCTTGATCAGGTCCACGGAGAGGATGGCAACACGGGCCGGGTCCTGGATAACCGATTCCAGAGGAACGGCGGGCAGTTCAGACTCCCAACGAGTCAACCATTCCAGAAAGGCAGTGCTCTGCGGTTTCATAGCGCCCTCCAATCAGATCTCAGAAATGGGACGTGATTGAATGAGTATGAGTGATTACGCTGACGGCTAACACGGACTGATGCTCAACTTTGGCCAGGTAATCAACCGCCTCGCGGATCTGGCGTGCCGCGTCAATCAGAATGTCGGTATCCACGAGAACCAGCCCCGTTCACTGGCCCTGCTCCCATTCGCGCTGGCGCAGATTGCGCACCTATGCGGTGCTATCTCGCATATCGTCGCGATCTCTCCACATACCGATAAACGGTTCCTCAGCCAACCCGGTTCGTCTTATTTTCTTGACGACTTGGGGTGTCGGGTAACGAGATTTCAGGAAGGCTATGAAGTCCAGGACTTGCCTTTGCGCTTCTGGAGGTAGCGATGCGATTTCACGAGCAATGTTTACACCTTTCATCTCTTTAACCTCTCGTGCGGAAGAGAACTATTTACCCTCCCCGGTCGGCAGAGGGACGTTGACTCTCTCACTCCCCTTGTTCCCTTCTCCCCGGCTTAAGAATATTGTTTTTGTGGCGGCGGCGAAGCCGCTGTTATAAAAACAATATTTCTTTTACCCCCTCCTCTCCGGCAGGAAGGCCTGCCCCGACTTTCTCAGCACCCTCCCTCGGAGAAGGGGAGAAGAGGAGGAGTTTGAGGGCGGCAGATTCGCCGCCGCCTCCATCCCCCCTGATCTCCCCCCTCTACTGGCCGAAGGCCAGGAGAGGGGGGCTGGGAGAGGAGTGAGGCAGGTAGTTACTGGAGAAGATGATACCATAAATTGAGCGGGAGAGCAATTTTCACTCCGGGGTAACCCGCCACTCTCCGATGTTCCAGAAGGGAGCGCCCCGCCAGGGGCGCGGGCCGGCGAGGTCTGACCGCACCAGCCAGAGGTCCTCCCACCGACACAGGGGCACCCACCAGGCCTCCCGGCGGGCCATCTCCTGAATCTCTATCAGGATGGCCGCGCGCTCGTCGGGGTCCGGCGCATAGGCCTGGGCTGTCAGCAACCGGTCCAGTGTCTCATCGCAGACCCCGGCGGGGTTCTCGCCGCCCGGCCGCGCCTCCACGCATAGCCAGCGGGCGTCGTCCGGGTCGGGGTAGCCGGAGGGCTGGCCCGCCCAATGGGCCAGGTCCCACACCACCGGGTCCTCCCACGGCCGCTCCAGGGTGACCGTCTCCGCGCCGATGCCCAGTTTCCGCAGTGTCTGCGCCAGCGCGGCCTGAGCGGCCCCCCGTCCTGGCGGGGCGGCGTAGCGCAGGGTCAGGGTGATCCCGGCCCGCTCCCGGATGCCGTCCCCATCCGCGTCCCGCCAGCCGATCTCGTCCAGCATCCGGACGGCCTCCCGGACGGAAGGGGACGCCCTCGGGGCTGGACTCTCCCAGCGGGTCCCGCTGTAGAAACTCACTGCCGGGACTGCCCGGCCCGCCGTCAACGCCGCGCAGAGGGATTCCCGATCCAACGCAGTCGCCAGGGCTGCCCGCACGCGCGCCTCCTGGAGCGCCGGATGCCCCCGGCGCGGGTCCAGGTTGAAGAGCAGGGTCTCCACGTAGCCGGAGGGAGACGCGATGAGCGCCGTCCCCTCCGGCGGGTCCCGTTGGGGAAGGCCGTCCGGGGCCAGGAAGGGGGAGAAGTCGGCGTCGCCGAAGGCCATAACGGTCCAGCGGGCCCGGGCGTCCGGCTGGGCGAAGACCCGTACCCGCTGGACCGCCGGGCTCCCCCGCCAGTAGTAGGGATTGGCAACGAAGACCAGCGCGCCTCCTTCCTCCCCAGCGAAGACGTACGGCCCGTTGCCTACCGTCGGCGCGCGGCTCCACCCTTCCTCGTCGGCCTCCAGCGCGTGGCGGGGGAGGACGAAGGGGAAAAGCATCGTTGGCCAGGGAGCGAAGGGACGGGTGAAAGTTACCCGGACAGTGCGGCTATCCAGCGCAACGACCTCTTCCAAAAAGGACGCGTGGGGAAAGAGCCCCTGCGCGGCG
>JAGHZG010000167.1 GCA_017743275.1 Chloroflexota bacterium
CTTCACTCCCACGCCCATCCCGCCCCCCGAACTGGTCAACGGTACGTTTGACCAGATCACGCTGTTTGACATCCCCGGCTGGACTGTATCCGCCGTCGCTAACTGGTTACCCGGACAACCCTACGACCCGGAGAACTCTTACGCCTACCCCAAGTTCAAATACGCCGACGACCCGGTCCGTTTCATCACGGGGAACACGCTCCAGATTGAGTCCACCGACCAGTACGCCAAATTCCAGGTGACTCTCTATCAGGTAATCAACGTTCCCGCCGGGACGCAGGTCCAGTTTGAGATCAAGGCCAAGGGGTACGCCAGCGAGGGGGGCATCCAGGTGCGCGCTGGCATTGATCCCAGCGGCGGCGCGGCCTGCGAAAGGGGGCAGTGGAGCGCGACGCAGTCCATCAACCAGGACAACGACACGGTCGTCCTGCGTTCCCCCCGGGTGCGGGTGGGGACGGAGGGACGGGTCACCGTCTGCTTTTTCGCCCGGCCGGATTGGGCCGTTCCCCACAAGGCGGCTTTCTTTGACGACGCCCGATTGCTGGTGTTCCCGTAGTGATAAACGGACGTGCCAGGCACTTCAAAAGTGCCTGGCATATCCTGTATCTCACCCAACCAGGAGGTTCTCATGTCCAACCAACGATTTCTGCGCTTCCCCGACACCTTCATCTGGGGCACCGCGACATCGGCCTACCAGATAGAGGGGGCCTGGAACGAGGACGGCAAGGGGCCGTCCATCTGGGATACGTTCTGTCACGAGCACCCGGAGAAAATCTACCACGGCCACAACGGCGACGTCGCCGCCGACCACTACCACCGGTGGGAGGAGGACGTCCAGATTATGGCCGAACTGGGCCTGAAGGCCTACCGGTTCTCCATCTCATGGCCGCGCGTCCTCCCCGAGGGAACCGGACGGGTCAACCCCGCTGGCCTGGACTTCTACGACCGGCTGGTGGACGCGCTCCGGGCGCGGGGGATTGAGCCCGTAGTCACGCTGTACCACTGGGACCTGCCCCAGGCACTCCACGACCGGGGCGGTTGGCCCCATCGGGACATCGTCCAGTACTTCGCGGAATACGCCGGTGTGATGGCGAAGCGGCTGGGGGACCGGGTGAACTGGTGGATCACCCACAACGAGCCCTTCGTGATGGCCCTGCTGGGCTACTTTTTCGGGGATTTCGCGCCGGGGATTCGGGACTTCCCTGCCGCGCTGCAGGCCGCCCATCACCTTCTCCTCTCCCACGGCTACGCGGTGGAGGCCATCCGGGCGGCCGCCGGACGGCCCGTCCGGGTCGGCATCACCCTGAACCTCAGCCCCGTCCACCCCGCCAGCGACTCCGAGGCAGACCGCCTGGCCGCGCAGCGGATGGACGGCATCCTGAATCGGATGTTCCTGGATCCCATTTTCTTCGGACGGTATCCGGAGGACATCCGGGCACTCCTAGGGTCGCTGGTGCCGGAGGTTTCGCCGGAGGACGCCCGCTATCTCACTACCCCGATGGACTTCCTGGGGGTCAACTACTACTCCCGCACCGTGGCCCGCCACGACCCGTCGTTCCCGGTGATGGAACTGGCCCAGGTGCAGCCGGAGGGGAGCGAGTACTCCCAGATGTGGGAAATCTACCCGCCGGGGATGTACGAACTGCTGATGCGGGTCTGGAACGATTACCGGCCCCCGGTCATCCTGGTCACCGAGAACGGCATCCCGGTGCCCGACGGGGTGGACCTGGACGGGCGGGTGCGGGACGAACGGCGCATCCGCTACCTGCGGGACCACATCGCCCAGGTCCACCGCGCCCTCACCGACGGCGCGCCGATCCAGGGCTACTTCGTCTGGTCGCTGCTGGACAACTTTGAGTGGGCCCACGGCTACCGGATGCGCTTCGGCCTGGTCTATGTGGACTACGACACCCAGAAGCGGTACATCAAGGACAGCGGCCGCTGGTATGCGGGGGTGATCCGGGAGAACGGGGTCTGGGTGGAGGAGTGACGGGTTTTGCAGTGGCGGCTTCTGGCCGCCACTGCAAACCCACCCTCTTCTTGACAGAAACCGGGCCTGGAGTATCATTTGGGATGGGCAAATGATGATGACAAAACTGACTGTTTGGGTGCCAAAGGACCTGCATCGGGCTGTCAAAGGGGTAGCGGCCAGTCGGGGGGATACAATGACCCGAATCGTTCTGGATGCCTTTCGGCGCTACCTGGCCCAGAACAATGACTGGGGCCAATGGTCCACTCTGCTACAGCAAGCAGAGCGGCTGCGCCAGGCCCAGCGTGTCCGTCGGGGAGAATGGCATGGGCCGGACATCGCTGATCTGATCGCCGAGAGCCGGGCTCAACGCACAGAGGAAATCCGCCATGCCTTCGGTAGTCGTTGACGCCAGCCTGGTATTGAGGCTGGTTATTGACGAACCCGGCAGCGTCGCCGTCCAGGCCCTGTGGGAAGCCTGGAAAGAGAACCGCACTTTTATCGCGGCCCCAACTCTGCTCATTTACGAGGCTGTTAACGGACTTCACCGGGCATGGAAAGGGGGGTGGTTGACCGTCGATGAAGTCAAAGAGAGCATCACCCTCCTCATCGCTTCCCCATCCACTACTACAGCCCTCAGGAACTGGCCGACCGGGCCGCTCAACTGGCCCGAGATTTCCAACTGGAAGCGACCTACGACACGTTCTACCTGGCCCTGGCGGAAATGTTGAACTGCGAATTCTGGACGGGCGACAGACGGCTATACAATGCCGTGCAACGGAAGGCAAAATTCGTGCATTCTATATGGGAGGGGGCTTCCCCATAGCCTGACTCAGAGTACTCCCTGACTACCACCAATAGCCCCAACAGTAACCCCACCAGCAGGTGGACGTTGTTGACGTAGAGGTTATCAAAGAGGTGATGGACGCTGAGTTGGGTCCAGGCCCCCAGTAGCCCCACGGCCACCCCCCGGGCCAGACCGGAGGCGCGGCGGGTCGCCCGCCAGGTCTGCCAGAAGACCCATCCCCACAGGAACAGGTACACCATCAGACCCAGCAGACCCGTCTCCGCCAGCATGTTCAGGTAGATGTTGTGGGCGTGCCCCAGGGCCATGGGCCAGTTGATCAGCGCAAACTTCGGATAGGCCGGCTCGTATCCCCCCAGCCCCACCCCCGTCCAGAAGTGCGCGCGCCACATTTCCACTGCACTCTGCCAGTGGGCCAGCCGTTCTACCACCGCGTAGTTGGCGCTGTTGATGCCCACGCCGCGCACGTCCTGCAGGCGCACCTCGGCGGCAAATTCCGTCAGGCGGGCAACCACCCGCGCGGGCAACAGGCCGGCCGCGTAGAGGGCCAGAAACAGAACAACCAGCGCGGCGGCCAGGATGAAGCCCCAGCGGGCCCGCCTGGGGAGCGCCAGGGCCATCACCACCAGCGCGGCGCCGAAACCGATCCAGGCGCCCCGACTCCACGAGGCCGCCAGCGCCCCGGCCATCAACGCGCTCCCGCCCAGCAGGACCATCAGGCCTGCCCACCCTTTATGTGCCAGGCACTTTGAGAAGTGCCTGACACATTCCATCGCCTGCCCCCCCAACGCTCCCACCGTCAGCGCCAGCATCATCCCCATCGTCCCGGCGTAGGGGTTGGGTTGTTCAAAGGTGCCATAAGCGCGATAGAAGTCGGTGCCAGGGATCAGGAAATGCGTTGGCCCCTCCCCTCGCAGGCCGAACTGATAGAGGCCGAGAGCAGCCTGAAAGAGGCCCACTGCCAGGATACCCGCCAGCAGCGCAGGCAGCGCGCGGGAGGTGGCTCGTTCGGCCACCAGCCAGAGGATGAGTCCGATCTCCACCCACTTGATCAGTTCCGGCAGGCCGTAGTCCAGGAAGAGACCTGCCGCGTTCCACAACGAGAGGCCCGCCACACCCAGGAAGGCCATTACAGGCAGAAAAAACGAAAAGGCCGGGTGTTCCCGTCCGAGGGGCACGGGCAGGCGACGGCGGAGCAGGCCGCGCGCCCAGTGGGCCGCCAGGGCCAGGGCGATGAAGAAGTGGCCCACCTGAGCGGGTACTTGCGGCACCTCGGTTTGGAGGTAGGCGCGCAGGAGGCCCAGGAAGATGCCCGCCACCACCCCCACCAGCGGCTCGGCGATGGTTCCGGCAACCAGCGCGGCCAGGCCGACCAGGGCGACCGTCATCGGAAGGGGAAGTCGCGCCAGGAGCCAGCCGGTCGCCAGGGCCAGCAGCAGCCCTGCGCCTTCCAGGAGCAGTCTCTTTGGACAGAACAGAAACGGGACACGGGTGTGCACGGATCGGTACGGATGGACACCAGTTTGGCTACCTGACACTTTGGATCAAACGAGTCTCCTGCAAAAAGGTCATTTCACCGCCGAGACGCAGAGTACGCAGAGATTATGCTGATGTAGAACTCTGCGCTCTCGGCGTCTCTGCGGTGAGTTTTTGCAGTGAAGTCACGAATGAAAAGAAATAAAATTCGTGCCAATTCGTGAAATTCGTGGCGAATTCCGAAGTTTATCTGCCAACCGCGTAAGTTCTGTCCGTAAAACCCGTGTTTATCCGTGTCCTATTCCAAAATCTGCCGCCACAGGAACCATGCCCCCTTCCGCTCCCCCGGCCCCTGGGGCGCACGGTCGTAGTAGAGGTCAAATACTTCCCCCTCCGCCGTGCGGACGCGGTAGTAATCCCGCCCCACTCCCCAGGTGCCGCGCCGTTCGGCGGCCTTCGCCCGGTACGACCCCCGCTCCTTCACGTAGAAGGCCTGGGTCTTGCCGCGCAGGCGGTAGTCGTGCCATTCCTGCAGGACGGCCACCACCCGGTATGTCCGCCCCTCCCAGATGAACCCGTCCGGCGGGCCGGGCCGCTTCTCCAGCGCGGGCGGGCGGTCGTGGATGACCTCCACCGGGACACCGATAAAACGGGCCGGAAGGTCGGAATCCATATTTCCCTCTGCGGACAACGGAAAATGGGCGACCGCGTAGGGGCAGGGCTTGCCCCTGCCCTGGGGCAACCGCAAGGGTTGCCCCTACATCCCCTGCCCTGGGGCAATCGCAAGGGTTGCCCCTACATCCCTTGCCCCTGTCTCTTATACACATCT
>JAGHZG010000168.1 GCA_017743275.1 Chloroflexota bacterium
CCGCCACGTCGTCCACTCCAACGCGCGGGTCCTGCAGGCTGTTGCGGCCTTCCGCGCGGGGGACCTGGAAACGGTCGGCGAGGCGATGAAGCATTCGCACATCAGCCTGCGGGACGACTACGAGGTCAGTTCGCCGGAACTGGACTGCCTGGCGGAGGCGGCCTGGGAAGTGCCGGGCTGCTGGGGCGCGCGGCTCACCGGAGCCGGCTTCGGCGGTTGCATCGTCGCCCTGGTCGCCGAGGCGGCGGTGGATGACCTCACCCGTCACCTGGAGCGGGTCTACCAGGAGCGCTTCGGGCGCCGCCCGCCCGTCCTCGTCTGCCGCGCCTCTGATGGTGCCCAGACTGTGGTATAATTGGTGACGAGGATCACCTCATGGAGGTGGCAAACAGGTATGAAGGACAGAATCTCTGTTAACCCCAATATCCATTTTGGTAAACCGTGTGTTGCCGGCACGCGTATCCCTGTACAAGATGTGCTTGAATTGGTCAAGGAGGGCATTCCGTTTGATCAAATCGTGCAGGACTATTACCCCGATCTCCAAATTGATGATATTCGTGCGTGCATTGAATACGCGATGGCCGTCATGATGGCGGAAGACCTTCATTTTGCGACGGTCACAGCATGAGATTCCTCACGGATCAGGATGTCTGGGCGACGACCGTGCGCTGGCTCCGAGAGGCAGGGCACGATGTCGTAACCGTGGCGAGCATCGGGCTTGCCGAGGCCAGCGACGCCGACTTGCTCAGAGTGGCCCACGACCAACGCCGCATTTTCGTTGCACGCGACAGGGACTTTGGCGCTCTTGTCTTTGCCCACGATTTCGGCGCAGGCGTCATCTATCTGCGGATGTTGCCTTCCACGCAGAATGCAGTACATCAGGAACTGGAAAGAGTGTTGCAGGAACATTCCGAATCCGAATTGCAGAAAGCGTTTGTCGTTGTAGAACCGGGGCGACACCGGTTCAGAAAACTGGGGTAATTCCAGATTTCGCGCTCCGCTCTCTTATGCCTGCCCTGTTCCGCCGATCTCTCCTCCTGGTCGCCCTTCTGGCTTTCTGGGCCGTCGCGCTGCGGGGCCTGGGTGCAGCCAGTTTCTGGTACGACGAAATCTTCAACGCCGACCTGGCGCTCAACAGTTCCCCCGGCCAGGTGCTGCACACCCTGCGCACATCCCAGCCCTATCCCCCCCTGTACCTTCTCCTGCTGAAGGGGTGGGCCTGGCTCTCGGGCGCGCGGCCCTACGCGCCGGGCCTGGAACCGGGAGGCGCGCTGGAGACCCTGCTGCGCTTCCCCAGCGCGGCGGCGGCCGTCCTGATGCTGGCGACGCTCCCGCCTCTGACCCGTCACATCGGACGGGCCACCCGCCTCTGCTGGGTTGCCCCGTTCCTTCTGGCCTTCCACCCCACGCTGATCGCCTATGCGCGGGACACCCGGATGTACACCCTCTGGGGGTTCTGGGTGCTCCTGGCCCTCCTGGGCCTGGTGGCGCGCCGTCCTCTGCTGTGGGGGCTGGCCGCGTCGGCGGCCCTGCTGACCCATTACTTCTCCTTCTTCCCGCTGACCGCGGCCGCGCTGGTGGCGTTTCTTCAGGAGGCGACGGGGCGGCGGGCCCTGGTGCTGGCCGCTCCCTTCATACCGGCGGCCCTCTGGGGCCTCTGGGCGCTGCCGGTGACCGTCGGCTTCGGCAGTTTCGCCACCATCTCCCCTCCGACACCCATCGCCTTCCTGAACGAACTGGGGCCGGATGTGCTGACGGCCGGGGAGTGGCTGGCGCCCCTCTCCCGCGCGCTGCCACTGGCCTGGGGGTACGGGTGGCTGGCAGTCGGCGCGGTGGGATGGATCCTGGCCGCGGCCCGTTCCCCGGAGGGGCGGATGGGCGCGGCGGCCCTGCTCCTGGGCGCCGGGGGACTGCTGGTTTTCTGGCAGGTCCGCCCGGTTCACGGCCCCCGCTACCTCTTCTGGGCCCTCCCGCTGGTGGCCCTGGGGGTGGCCGTCCTGCTCGGCGAGTTGTACCGGGCGGTGCCGTACGCGGGCCTGCTCTTGAGCGCCGGGGCGACGGTGGTCGCCCTGCTCTGGGGTGCCCGCGCCACGGCGACGTTGCTGGTGGCCCCGCGCCCGGTCTGGCATCCGGATTTCCGCCAGGCGGTGGCCCTGCTCAACACCCGCGCCCGGCCGGGAGACCAGGGGCTGACGGTGGCGGCGCACGGCATCCAGGTCCTGCGGGTCTATCGGACGGCGGTCCCCTTTGTCCCCGGGCCGGAAATCGGCCAGCGGGTGCAACCGGAAACGGGGGCGCGCCTGCTGGATGCCCACCGTCCCCCCGAGGGGGGCCGGTACTGGTTGCTTCTCTACCAGGACGACGCGGTGGACCCCGGCGGGGTCATCCTGGGGACAATGGAGCAGGCCGGCGGGTACCGGGTGGAGATGCTGTACACGCGGGAGGTGCGTCTATATGCCTATGCGCTGCCGGAGGGGGCCCGTTTTCAGCCCCTGAGGCCGGAGCGGGAACTGGGGGCCGTGTTTGAAGGGGGCATCGTCCTGCGCGGTGTCGCCGTCCACCGGGAGGAGCGGCTGGTCCCGGTCTATCTGTTCTGGGAACTGCGGGCGCCGCAGGGCGGCCCCCCGCTGATCGGCGCCGTCCATCTGGCGGCGCAGTTGGGGGAACGGCCCATCACCCAGCAGGACCGACCGGTCCTGAACGAATACTGGCCGCTGGCGCGGCTTCCGCTGGGGGAGGTATTGCCCAACCGGTACGAACTGGTCATCCCACCGGACCTGCCGCCCGGCACCTATCACCTCTATGCCCTTCTCTACGACCCGGTGACCGGGGAGCGTCGGCGGCTGGAGACCGGGGAGGACATGGCAGACCTCGGAGAATTTCTGTGGCCCTGAACGTAACTACTACTCTGTCAATCGTGAATCTTTGGATACAGACGCTGTCCTGACGGATGACAGCTATCTGGTGTGTGGAGGGAACTGCGACGGTTTTTGTCCTCGTCTATGGTCTTCAACCCGCCCCACTTTAGTGACAGAATGGTGTTGCTACCCCCACTGTGACCGCTGTCTACCGCCATGCTGCTGGCCAACTGGGGGCAACTGAAAACCTCTGCGCTCTCTGCGTCCTCTGCGGTTAGTTTTTGCAGTGGACTCAATGGTATTTACGCTACGGGAGGAGGACCAGGCGCAGTTCGGGGGCGTATCCATCTATGATCTCCGGCGTGATGGCATTGGCCCGGCAGATGTCCCGATACAGATAGGCCGACGGGCGGTAAGTCCGCCGTCCGGTCTCTGGGTCCAGTTCTATCAGCCCGAAGCGCAACGTCCACCCCTCCGCCCACTCAAAGTTATCCACCAGGGTCCAATGGTAGTAGCCCATGATGGGGACACACCCTTGCAGGACGCGCCAGAGGCGATGCAGGTGCAGGATGAGGTAGCGAGGACGCTGGTCGTCGTCGGCGTCGGGGATACCGTTCTCGGTGACGTAGATGGGGAGGCCCAGGTACGAGAGGCGCTTCAGCGAACGCTCCATACCGTCCGGGTAAAATTCCCCATACCCGCCATCCAGGAGTTCGGCGTCCGGAGCGTGGAAGTTGCGGCCGAAGAGAGATTGGGGGCGGTGGCGGTCAAAGGCCACCAGGTCTCGGGTGTAGTAGTTCAGGCCAATCCAGTCCAGGGTCCCGCGCAGTCGCCAGGCGAAACCGAAGCCCAGCGGGAAGAGCCAGCGCCCCCGGGTCGGGGCGGCCAGGAAGGCCTCATTGTACCCCCGGTCCTGCAGGCCCGCGACCCAGCGGTCCAGCGGGGAGCGAGGGTTGGCGGGGTCAAAGAGGCGCAGGTTGTGGGCAAACCCCACCCGGGCGTGGGGCTGGAGCGCGTGGATGCGGCGGTAGGCGGCGGCGTGCGCCCGCATCAGGTGCCGCCCCGCCCGCATCCCGGCACCGAAATCCTGCTTCCCCGGCGGGAAAACCCCCGCCAGGTAGCCCATGTAGACGTAGACGTTGGGTTCGTTGACCGTACACCACAGGTCGCAGAACTCCCCCAGCGCTTCCACCACCCGGGCGACGTAGCGCTCAAAGAAGAAGACAGCCCGGGGGTTCTCCCACCCGCCCATCTCGGCCAGCCACAGGGGGTTGGTGAAGTGGTGCAGGGTGACCATTGGCTCTATGCCCCGCTCCCGCAGGGCCCGGAGCATAGCCCGGTAGCGGTCCAGGGCGGCGTCGTCAAAATACCCCTCGCGTGGCTCTATCCGGGACCATTCCACGGAGAGCCGGTGGGCATTCTGGCCCAGTTCGGCAGCGCGGTCAAAATCCGCCTCGGCGTTCTCCCACCAGTTGCAGGCCCGCCCGGACCTGTGCCCCTCTTTGATCCGGCCCTCTTCCTGTTCCCAGACCCACCAGTCGTTGTTTGTGTTGTTCCCCTCCACCTGGTGGGCAGCGGTGGCGGTGCCCCAGCGAAAGTCAGCGGGGAAATGGAAGGTCGCTTCTGGCATGACAACCTCCAGCGGATCAGTTCTGGGCCGCGCCCCGATGGTAAAAGGCGGCGTATCTCTTATCTGTTTTTTGGATATGGGTGTACAGCCAGGAGAACAGGAAGGCGATCAGGTCCCGGGCAGCCTTCCGGTCGCCCGCTTCGTGCCGCTCCATCGCGGCCAGATACTCCCGCCGGAATATGGCATGGGTCTCCCGATGGGACGCCAGTTCGGGATACCCGATTTGTTCCATGAACGCCTCTTCGGCGGAGAAGTGGAAAACGGTGTAGCGGTCTACGCCGTCAAAAAGACGGCGGATGCCCTCTTCCCGCTCTCCCCGCTCCACGGCCTCGTAGAACTCGTTCAGCAGGGCAATCAACTGTTTATGCTGTTCGTCCATTTCCGGGACGCCGGTGATCAGGTCATCAGTCCATTCTATTTTCATCGCTTCCTCCGTGTTAAGGAAATGGTTGGTGTAGGGGCAACCCCTCGGGGCGAGCCCCTTCGGGGCGTGGCCCTTGCGGTTGCCCTGGGGCAGGGGCAAGCCCTGCCCCTACATGGTTGCCCCCTGTTGAGTCCTATAAAATCGTACCGGGCTAAAGTCTCAAAAAATCGTGCCCTCA
>JAGHZG010000169.1 GCA_017743275.1 Chloroflexota bacterium
CCCGGTGCATTCGCTTTCCGGGCAAGACGCAGAACTTCTTCGTGCAGGTCCAGCGATATGTTGTCCGTCCTGAGATAGCCGATGACCGTGATGGTTGGCCGGTCCTCAAGTTTGGCACGGTAATCGCAACTCAGGACACATTCCGGCAATTCATCGGCGACAACAATTGGGAATGACAGGACCCCCTTTGGTGTATTCGGTGTCTGAACTGCCAAAACGAGCAGATACTTGCCGGCTTTGCGGCCCTCGGTGATTTGCCGAGGCGGCGACGCCGGCTTCCCGGAAACGATGATTTGATTGAGTATCTGGTAGTTGGGCATATACCATCCTCCCTGAAAAGATTTTCGGTTCTCCGGCTCACGCCGGTTCACCTGCTATCATTGGAGAAAAGCGCGTTCCGGTCACTCTTCCGGAGCACCCTCCCACGGGCACTCCCACAATGCATCGGGATTCTTCGTGGCGAGCCGGACGCGCGTGTCCTGGGCTGCCACGAATTCGTCCCAGGACACAATTGCCGGGTGCTTGCCGGGATACAGGCGTCCGCGGTTCCGGCGGTCTCCCCGCTGGCGCTCCTCTGCCCCCCGGTACAGGATGTATCCGGCATAGAACGGGTTGCGTATCATTTCCCGGAGGGTATCACCTGTCCACTTCCGTTGAATCTCTGGATACAAGTGCGGGAGATCTCTGGCAATCTCCGGCAATGAACGGCCTACGATGCCATATTCGTAGAAAACATACCGGACGAGGTCCGCCTCCTCCGGTACGATTTCCACTCCGCCGTTTCTGCTCTGGCGGTATCCGAAGGGCAATTTGCTGCCAATAGGTTCCCCCATCCGGGCCCGCTCTTCTTTATCGCCGCCGTAGTAGAACATCGCCCCAGGATTGACCGTTTCTCCCATCCGTTCCATTTCCCGGATGAAACGCGGCTTCAGCGGTTCGCCAGCAGGTACCAGAGTTTTGCCCCTGAGAACGACGAAGAGATCATTCATCAATTCGGGTATGGATGCCTCAGCCACTTCATAGGGGCAATTGGACTCCCCCATTTCTCTGCGAATCTGCTCCGGAGACTGGCCTTCCAGTTTCCGGAGCAGAGCGCGCCGGCGAATACGCGTAAACCGCCGGGATTGCCCCAGCCGCCGGGCGTGGTCCTCTTCGGTTTCAGCAAAGTGGTACACTTTTGCCCTCCGTAACCACAAAACGCACTCGCGCGGGCTGGCCGGTCAGACGAGCAAGGACACGCTCCACGACCGACCGAAGCCGACTTTCCAGCCAGTCGCGCGCATAGGTGTTGGCGACTCCGATGACAAAAACACCGTCTTCGCAGGTTACCAGGCAAGAGTTCCGCAGCCAGGTCTCAAAAGTGGCACGCGTCAGTTCCAATTGAAGTTCACCCAGCGCCGTCTGCCAGATGCGACCAGCGGGGTCTGTTTCCTGGAGTGCCTCGTCCGATTGCTCAATCCCCGACACAACCCCTGGGGACGAAGTCCTATGCCGGGCACGGCGAATAGCCTCCCGCGCCCGCTCCCCCGCATCCCAGATACCCTGTTCCAGCCGGTAAACCGACCGGGCGACAACCTGCTCCTCTGCAAGCCCCGGCTGCGCGGCAGCCTGAAGCGTTGCCCAGAAGATTTCCAGAGCATCCTGGGGCGTCAACCCGGCCTGCGACATCCGGGCCGCAATCCGGGCCGCATTCTCCGGGAAGACCCCGTTCTCCTGGAGCGTTCTGGCAATTTCGTCTATTTCGCAATACCCGCCCCTTTCCTCCTCTTCCTCCTCCTGATTTAATGGTTCTGGTTTGACATGGTTATGGTTCGTCGTGCAGTTTTCCGTTGTCGGAAAACTGCACGACGGTGACCGTCGTGCAGTTTTTACACGACGGTCAAAACCGCCCCCAGACGCGGCTCCGGGGTGAGAGATGCCTGCCCTCTCGTACTGCCTCACCTCCTCCGGGGTGGGGAAAAGCAAATAGCGGTTACTCTCAAATCGGCCTCGCTTCCCCACGGGCTGATACCGGAGCAACAGTCGCTGGCCGTTGATTTCCAGCGAGCAAAGTTCGGTCAGGGCTGTCCTGATTGTGTGGAGGTCGTAGCCGGTTTCCTGCGAGATCATCTCGTAGGATGGCCAGGCCCAGCCCTCTTCATTGGCGTGCAGAGCGATGGCCAGAAAGACGGCCAGTTTTGCCCCTTTCAGCATGTGGAGATATTCCCGGAAACTGGCGTCTATCTGGGCATATACCTTGGGAGAGGGGTTTTCCCCCAATCCCCGGCGGCGACCGTTGAAGAAAGTGATCATCGTTCGCTCCCTGTTTAGAATATATTCCGTCTATGAAACAACCGAATAGTAGATATGTGCAAAAAACCGTTTTAAAGGCCGCTAAATAATAGTAAAAATACACGAACGATAAATGATACGTGTTTTCCGGGAATCGTGGCTCTGCGAGCCTCTGGCACGGTCAAGAGACACCGTAAACGGCACCGCTTTAGGACACCATTTAGGACACCGCTTAGGACACCCCAAAGGACACCTTTAAACGGTGTCTCTATCTCCAGACTTTCCCGGAATCCTCGGTCAGGTCAATATCGCCTTTCAAAACACTATCTACTACGCCCTCTCTCAAGGCCCACTCGTACCGGGGTGAACGGCTCATCCGTTTCACGTTGGTTAGATTGAGCCTGCGGGTATGATACCGCCGAACAGCATCTGCCAGCAGCAACGTGGCAACCGCGCTGACAGACATGCCTTCGGTTTGCGCAATCCGGGCAATTTCCTCCTGGACGATCTCGGGAATATCCAGCATTACCCGTGGCCGTTTGGCCTGTTGCCTGGCTCTCTTTTGTTGACCACGGGGGAGACTCTGGATTTGTCTTTTCTTCTCTGCTTCGCTCAATATAGACGCTACTGCTGGGTCAATCCCTGCCAGTGGGCTTCTCCGGTTGTTGCCAGTCATTGCAAAACCTCTTCGATAATCTTTGCGATTTGAAGATAGCCCCCGACGGTCTTCCCGTTTCCATTGGCCACTCCGACAATGCTCCGCGACGTGGGCGCGTATTCCCAAATAGTCTTCCCAAATGCGGGACATTCTCTGAGGTGAACATCTACCGGAACAGGGGGAAGTACCAGTTTGCCGAATTGCTGCACCAATGCCTGTAGTTGCACAATTGACTCGTTTGTTTGGCGGTCCAGGAAGGTTGGGACAATCCCCAGCAGGGATGCACCTATTCCTGACTTTCGCCGGATTTCGGTCAAAGAATTGACCACCTCGGCAACTCCGTCAATAGCCAGGTGGTCTAATTTGGTTGGAATCAACAGGTATTTCGCTGCAACAAGTGCAGAAACGTGAAGGACATCTACAGAAGGGGCGCAGTCAATTAGAATAGCATCGTATTTTCCAGCAATCTCGGAGATCACCGCAGCCAGGAAGCGTTCCCGGAAGTCCATCCCGGCCAGGATACGCTTGCCTGGTTCCGTGGACTTATCGCTGGGAAGAATATCCAGCCCGGGTCTTGCAGAGACAACAAGCAAATTGCCCACACCCTGGAACCATTGTACTGCCTGGTAGATACCCGGCTGTTTCTCCAGCCCCAATGCTACCGCGACGTGTCCCTGGACATCGGTATCTATTATGAGCACGCGATGTTTATCCAGGGCCAGACGATGTCCCAGCGTAACCGTTGTGGTCGTTTTGCCAGTTCCGCCCTTTTGATTTGCTACGGCGATGACGGTAGTCATTGTTCTCCTTCCAACAACAAGAAGTTGACTAGAGAGAAGGGTGTTTTACTTGTGATTGGTGACAATCTCAAGGCAGATTGCTGTTCGCTTCTGCCCGTCAATCACCACCTCGGAGAAGGAGGGAATACAGACAATATCAATCCCCTCCGGCATCAGATAAACGCGGGCAATAGCGACGGCTTTTACCGCCTGGTTAACGGCGCTGGCTCCGATGGCCCGCACGTCCACCCGACCCCGTTCCCGAATGACTCCGGCGATGGCCCCCGCCACGGCGAGGGGACGGGAGTCGGCGGCGACTTTAAGAATAGCGATGTTCATCGTGACCTCCTTGTTGAAGTACACGCGCGGCTTCTGTGTCGTCAACCGTTACGGTCAGGTCATTGCTTACGCGCAGGACTTTCATCTGCCAGCCACACCTCCGGCACCAGGCAGCCCCCCACTCCCTTCACGGGGAGCCGGGGCAGGTCCAGCGCCGCCAGTGCCTCCACCGCCTCCCGCGCCAGCGACTTGTGCACCACCACCGACCCCGGCAACCGCCCGTGCCGACCGTAATAATCCCGCAGTGCCTCCCGCAGCCGCTCCTTCAGGTCGCCGTGCGGGTGGCGGTAGACGCGGTATGTGACCATACCCGTCTCCATCACAGTTCCACCTCCTCCTGGCTGGCCACAGGCAGAATCACCGGCCCCCCAGGCGTCCCCGGCATCCCCGGCAAAAATACCTGCTGAATCGCCGGGCCCGGGCGACGCATCTGCCGGGCCGCCTCCGCCCGCACCGCCGCCGCCTGCCGCGCCGTGTCCACCGTCCGGGCGGCGGCGGCTGTCACCGCCTCTATGCCCTGATGCACCCCAGCAATCCGCTCCCGCGCCGCCTGGCGGCCCAAGGCATAAGCAACGGTCAGACCGACCGGGAGGGCTGCCGTCATCAGCCCGGCCCACCAGCGCAATGTGGTGACGCTGGCCTTCAACAAGGCGTACACCACGCCCCCCACCAGGGCCACCACGAGAATCAGCCCCACCGCTCCCAGTCCAAAGATGATTTTCTCCCGCTGGCTCATTGTCTCCTCCTGCCTGTCTGTCTGTCTGGTTGACCCACACACTCCCTGTCTGCATTCTCTGGACATCACAGGGTGTGTGTCTCCCTGCCAGACAGTCAGTCATCCCAGGTCCACTATCTGGCCAGGCCCCGGGGCCGCCGTTGCCCGCCAGGTAGGACGCTCCGTCAGGTCCACCCCCAGCGTGTCCAGGGCCTCTAATTGCTCCCGGCCCAACTGGAGCAGGCGGATCGCCCGCTCCGCCCCAGGCCGCCCCAGCCCCAGGTTGGCCATCATCTCCACCATCCGGGGCCGCCCCCAGC
>JAGHZG010000170.1 GCA_017743275.1 Chloroflexota bacterium
CAGGTAGCCAGACCCCCATAGTGGGATGTCTGAACGAATTTCTTAAAGTTCATTAGCGTCGGGCTTTCTGTGCCGGGAGGTTCTACCCGGCAATGCTCAGCGCGCGCACCGGGCAGCGGGTGACGCAGAGGCCGCAGCCGTAGCACTTCTCCGGCGTCAGCACCGCCTTCTTCTCCACCACGTGGATGGCGTCGTAGACACAACTGGCCTCGCAGAGGCCGCAGCCCGTACAGGCGTCCACGTCCAGAATGGGCGGGACGTGGGCCGTCCGGAAGGCCCACTCCTCCCAGCGGCGAATCGCCAGCCCCCGCACCTCCTCCACCGAGGCGTACCCGTGATCGTCCAGCCACTTCTCTATCTCCCGGGCGACCCTGCCGAAAATGCGCGGTCCCTTGAGAATGGCGGCCGTGCAGATGCCCACCGCGCTGGCGCCGACCATGAAGAACTCTATGGCGTCCGTCCCCTTGCTGATGCCCCCGACGCCGATGATGGGCAGGTCCACCGCCCGGGCGATGTCAAAGACGCAGCGGAGGGCCAGCGGCTTCAGCGCCGGACCGGAGAGCCAGCCGTACCCCTCCCGGCTTCCCATCAGCAACCGTCCCGTCTCCACGTCCACCCCCAGGCAGGGGCCGAAGGAGTTGATGGCGACGATGCCGTCGGCCCCGGCCTCGGCGGCGGCGCGGGCCGCCGTCTTCATATCCGGAAGGGGCTCAATTTGACGAATACCGGCACGTCCACTGCCGCCTTTGCCGCCCGGATGGCCTCCACCATTGGGGTCGGGTCGTCGCCGATGTAGTGGGTGGAGAGTTCCAGCGCGTCGGCGAAGGGGCGCACCCGGGGAGCCAGTTCGGCAATCTCTTCGGCGGTGTAGCCGATGCTGATGATGAGGGGAAGCCCGGTCTCCTTTGCCAGCGGGTACTCCCGCTCAATGAATTGCTCCACTGGCAATTCCGACCAGAGTTCGGTGTTCAGGAAGCCGCCGGGAATTTCGGCCATATTGGGCGTGGGGACGACGGCGGGCCGGACCGAGACGGTCTTGGAGACGATGGCGCCGGCCCCTCCGGCGGCGCAGGCCTTCATCGCCTCCCCGTTCCAGACCGGCGGCCCGGCGGCGGGCAGCACAGGGTTCTTCAGAGTAAGACCGGCAATGGTGACTGAGAGATCGGCCATCGGGAACCTCTTAACGGGGATATATGCGGATTGCAGGCGGATTTTGTATATTGTGGGACCCGCAATACGTGAAACGTGATACGTGAAACGTGATACGTGAAACGTGATACGTGATGCGTGATGAGCGATATGCGATACGCGATATGCGATATGCGATACGCGATTAGCGATCAGCGATGGGCGGAGTCAGCGGAAGGCGAATGGTGAACCGGCTACCGACGCCGTAGACACTCTCCACGGTAATATCGCCGCCGTGGAGGCGGACCAGTTCGCGGGCGATGGCCAGCCCCAGACCCACGCCCTGTTGCTCCATCTGCTCCCGGTCTATCTGCCGGAAGCGTTCAAAGACAAGGGGGATTTCCTCCGGGCGGATGCCCACGCCCTCATCGTTCACGCCGACTTCCACCCAGTCCCCGGCGACGCCCACGTCCACCACCACCCGCTTCCCTTTCCCGCGCGAGAACTTGATCGCGTTGTCCACCAGGCGGCCCAGGGCATCGGCAAAGAACGGCTCACAGATGGGGACGGGCGGCAGTTCGGGGGGCGTGCGCACTTCCAGAAGAACGCCGTTCTGGGTAGCCTGCGGCTCATATCGGTATACCGTCTGCCGGACCACTTCGGCGAAGTTCTCGTGCGGACGAACCAGCAGGCGGAATTCCGTCGCCGCCTGACCGGTATCCAGCCGGATCAGGGTCAGCAGGTCCTGCACCAGCCAGTTCAGCCGGTCGGAGCCGCGCCGGATTCCCTCCAGGAATTGCTGCAACTCCCCTGGCGAGAGGGAGGGGAGTTCCTCCAGGGCCAGTTCAGTGTACCCGGTGATGTAGGTCAGCGGGGTGCGCAGTTCGTGGCTCAGGACGGTGACAATCTGTCGCTTCAGTTGGTCAAACTCGCTGGATATGGCCTGTTGAATTTCCCCGGCCCGCTTCAGGCGGGAACGCACCACGACCAGGAGTTCCTCCGGGTCAAAGGGCTTGGTCAGGTAGTCCTCTGCCCCCATGCTTTTGCCCCGCAGGATGTCCTCCCGGGTGGTCCTGGCAGTGAGGAAGATAAACGGGATGGTCAGGCCGTCGGGGCGGGCACGCACCGCGTGGTAGAATTCGTAGCCGTCCATATTGGGCATCATGATGTCGGCGACGATGAGGTCGGGGCGCACCCGCTCCATCACCTCCAGCCCCTTCTGTCCGTCGGTCGCGGTCAGGACGGTATAGCCTGCCCGCTGCAGGACCATCCGGATGGCGTTCAGCAGGGGTTCGTGGTCTTCCACAACCAGGATGCACGGGGCGGTCACTTTGCCGGTTCCTCCTCAAACATTTCCACCTGGTACGTGTACACCCGGAGTCCCGGGCGGCGGTAGTCGTCGGCGGAAAGGCCGGCCTTGAGGCAGAGGTGGGCCATAAACTCGTGGGGGTCGGGCAGTTTCTCCCAGACCTGCGGCAGGAAGGTGGCCCGGTGCCAGCCGCGCTCAATGATGACCCCGTCCACCCCCGGGCGGAGTTTGCCCAGCAGGTCCGCCGGCCCGTCGTACTCCAGCGGCTGGGGGACGGTCAGGACGGAAATCTCTATGTGGGTTCGGTCCAGTTCCCGGCGGTTCAGGGGCGGGAAGCGGGGGTCGTGGAAGGCCGCGGCGATGGCGTTCTCCTGCACGTCCAGGACCAGCGGGCGGCGTGGCTCTATGGAGCCGATGCACCCCCGCAGTTCCCCCCCGATGGTCAGGGTGACGAAGGAGGCGCCGGGCCGCCGCAACGCCTCCGAGACGGTGTTCAGGTCCACCTCCGGCGGGTCCTGGCCCTCCAGGGCCCGGGTGATGGTCTGACGGGCCAGGGTGAGCAGATACCGTTGGTCTTCTGGGGAGAGCGCCATGGGCAACCTTCTGCTGTTAACCGAACACCACGGCGGCGTAGCCAACGAAGTCGGTGGCGGGACCCCGGGGCATCACCTGATGGCTGTTGGTATATTCCAGCAGTACACCCTTCTGAGCGCCCAGCGCACGGGCGGCGGCGATGGTGGCCGCGATGGCCCCTCCGCCGCAGGCATTGTGGTGGGTCTCCGTCTCGGGGATGACCTCTTCGGCCCGCATGTCCAGCATCAGGCGGATGACCCGCTCGTCGTTGGCGCGGGCCCAGGCCAGGGCCCGTTCGCCGGTCCCGGCGGGGGCGAAGCCGTAGTACATCGCCCCGTAGTGGGTCAGGTCGGAAGTGCCCACCACCACGGCCCGCTTCCCGGAGGCGGCGATAGCCCGGGCGATGGCTTCCCCGGCCTCTATGGCCCGTTCGTCCGGCGAGACCAGAATAGGGAGAATCCGGGCCTGGGGGAAGAGATACTGGATGAACGGGACCTGGACTTCGGCGGAATGCTCGCCCGCGTGGGCCTCGGGAGCATCCACTATCGTCCCCGCGCCCTCCTGGATGACCGCCTGGGCCAGGTCGGCGTCCACTTCCACCTCCCCCAGCGGGGTCAGCCAGGCCCCGCTCCCATACACCGCCGGTCGGAATCCCCCCCAGCGGTGGTTGGCGCTGAGGAGGACGACGGTATCGGGGGTGAACTGGGAGCGGATGGCGGCGAAGACTTTGGCGGCGGTGGGGCCGGAGAAGACCCACCCGGCGTGGGGGACGACCCCGGCGACAATGTTCTCCGGCAGGCCGGTGAGCGGCTGGGCGGGCAGGCACTCCTCAATCATCCGGATACAGCCGACACGGTCGGATGGATAAAATTGACCGGCAACGACAGGACGTCTGACGCGCATCTCAGCCTCCTTCCAGACGACAGACCACAGACAACAGACCACAGACGACAGACCACAGAAGATTATACACCCAATTCCGGTTGGGGGCAAAGATGGCCAGCCAGGGCTGATCAATACTCTGATGCAGATGCTCGTAGTGAGCCACGAAGCGAAGCGGCGTGGAAAAGGTCCCTCAACGGCACTCCGCTGGCGCTTCGTGCCTGACTACGAACGAAAAGTTAAGCGCCCATAAGCCCTGATGGTCAGCGCAGGATATATCCTGTCCCTCAGGACAAATCCTGCGCCACATTGGACCTCTGCGCCCGTCGGAGGCGGCGGAGGAAGGTGCCAGTGCGGATGTCCTGCTCCAGGTGATGAGTCAGGTAATGGTGCATGCTCCGCTCCACTTCCGCCAGAAGGGCTGGCGAGACCCGCAGTTCCCGCAGGCGGGCGAAGGGCAACCGCTGGCAGGCCCGCAGCAGGCCCAGCGCGGCCGGGGAGAGGGGCATGACCCACTGGGCCACTGAGGCCTGAAAGCACTCCGCGCAGAGTGCGCCGCCCCGCTCCGGATCCAGGCCCAGCGACGTTTTCCCCCGCACCGGCAACGGTCGCCCGCAGAGGCGGCCCTCCCGCTCCCCCATACACCGCCCCCATTCGGGGCGGAAGCCCACCAGGCTCAGCAGTCGTTGCTCGTAGGCCCGGACCAGCAGGTCCAGCGCCGGAGGGACGGATTCTCCGACCTCTATCTGGCTCAGATAGTCCAGCGTGCGGCTCAGCAGGTCAAAGAGGGCTGGCCCGCCCTCGTCTTCGGCGACGAAGCGGTCGTAGAGTTCGGTCACGTAGCGGGCATAAGTGCCCCGGATCAGGTCTCCCCGCACCGCGGCGTGCGGCTCCAGGGCCTCTGCCTGGCTCACCACATCCCAGGAAGAGGGACTGCGGGCCACAACCATCCGGACCCGGGCGAAGAGTTCCAGATGTCCGGCTTTCCGACTGCTGACCTTGCGCGCTCCCTTCGCAATGACGACTCGCTTCCCCTGGGGCGTGCAGAGGGTCAGGACCCGGTCCGCCTCCCCCTGGTCCCGTCGTCGGACGATGATGGCTTCGGTGGTGTAGAGGCGTTCACCGTTCGTCATTCGCAACCCTTCAGCCGATTGAAATCCTCCTCCCAGGGC
>JAGHZG010000171.1 GCA_017743275.1 Chloroflexota bacterium
GACAGCAGCCGCCCCTCCGCCCTCCCCGACACCGGCGCCGGCCCACGTGGAAGTCCTGCGCCTCCCCGGCGGCGGATACTGGGGCCATCCCTCTCCTTTTGGCTTCAACCGCGGCCCCGGCTACATGCGCGCGTCCCTGATCTTTGACACCCTGGCCTGGCGGGACGCCAGCGGTCAGACCATCCCCTGGCTGGCCACTGACTGGACCGTCTCCAACGACGGCAAAACCTGGACCTTCAACCTGCGCAACGGGGTGCGCTGGCAGGACGGCCAGCCCTTTACCGCCGACGACGTCGTCTTCACCTTTGAGTACGGCAAAGCCCACCCTTATGTTGGCTGGTTTATGGTCCAACTGGGGGAGGTGGAATCTGTGGAAAAGGTCGCCGAGAACCAGGTCGCCATCCACCTGAAGCGCCCCTTCGCCCCTTTCCTCCAGACCGTCGCCGAGGCGCTCTTTATCATCCCCAAACACATCTGGGAGAAGGTGGACGATCCCAAGGCCTATATGGAGCCCGATGCCTTCATCGGCACCGGCGCCTACCGGCTGGTCCAGTTCAGCAAGGAAGAGAATACTTACCTTTATGAAGCCAATCCGGATTTCTTCTTGGGTGAGCCCTACGTCCGGCGGCTGGAGTTCGTGCCCATCAGCGACGAGTCTATGGCCCTCCTGAACGGCGACATCGCCGCCTTTGACAAGTTCGGGGGCGTGAACGAGGAGATGCTGGCACCCTTCCGCAAGCCACCCTTCCAGATCCAGCAGGCCCCCGGCGAGTGGGGGATGTTCCTGTACTTCAACCTGGAAAAGGACACCCCGTTGAAGGACGTGCGAGTGCGGCGGGCCATCGCCCATGCTATAGACCGGCAGGCGCTCCTGGACCGGGTGCTCCTGGGCTTCGGTGACAAGGGTAACCCCGGCTTCCTGCCCCCCGCCAACCCCTGGCACAACTCCAACGTCCCCGAGTACCCCTACGACCTGGAGAAGGCGAAGGCCCTGCTGGCGGAGGCCGGGTACGACGGCCGCCCCATCCAACTGGCCTACTCCCCCGACTGGATTATGGCTTCGCCCCGGGTGGTGGAAATCCTCAAGGCCGGGTTTGATGCCATCGGCCTGAAGGTGGAGTTGGTAACGATGGACCAGGCCACCATAGACGCGGCGGCAACGGAGGGCAACTATGAGATGCTCATCACCGGCTTCGGCGGTCTGGGCGGCGACCCCGACCAGTTGCGGCGGATGTTCGCCAGTTTCAGCAAGATGAAGGGCTTCTCCCGGGCCCGGGGCTACCAGAACCCTGAGTTTGACCAATCGGCCGATGCTCAGGTGACCATAGTGGACCCGGACGAGCGCCGCAAAGCCGTGGACCGGATGCAGGCCATCTTGGCGGAGGACCTGCCGGTGATTCCCTTGTACTACACCGCCCGGGTGGTCGTCTACAACGCCGATGTCTTTGACAATTGGTACTACACCCCCGGCGGCTTCGGCGGCGGCGTCCCCATGCCCTACAACAAGCACCAGTTCATCGTCGGCCGGCCGGAAGGGCTGGAGATTCGGCGGTAATGGACGACCTGCGCGCCTTTTTTGAGCGACTGGCCGAAGAATGGGATGCCCAGCAGCCGCCGGACCGGGAGGAGCGGTTGCGGCGGCTGCTGGAACCCTTTGGCGACCTTCTGCAGCAGGCGCAGGCGGTCCTGGAGGTCGGCACCGGCACCGGGGCGCTCATCCCGCTCCTGCGGGAAAGCGCCCCGACCGCACGCCAAGTCTCGGTGGACCTGGCTCACGGGATGCTGCAACGGGCCCGAAAGCGCTCTCCTGAGGCCTGGCTGGTCCAGGCTGATGCCCACTACCTGCCCTTCCCTCCAGCCACCTTTGACCGGGTGATCTGCCACAACACCTTCCCCCACTTCCGCGACAAACCCGCCGCGCTGGCCGAACTGGCGCGGGTCCTATGCCCCGGCGGATGCCTGCTGATCCTGCACGACCTGGGCCGGGAGCAGGTGAATGCCATCCACCAGGGCGTTGGCGGTCCCATCGGGAACGATGGGCTCCCGTCTGGCGACGAGTTAGTCTACCTCCTGCAGGCCGCGGGGTTCTCTCCGCTGGAGATAGAAGACAGCGCGGAGCGCTACCGGGCCATCGGCCAGCGACGCACTGGGTGACCGTACTCGTAGGACAACTGCTCGCAGTTGTCCCACAATTCTTTTGACATTTTATCGCAACAGTATATAATGGCATTTGCGACAAAGTTCATCAGGAGGGGGAATGACCCACTGTCACACGCTCATTGCAGTGCTGCGCCAGGAGGGGTACCGGCTGACCCCGCAGCGGGAGATAATTGTGGAGGCCATCGCCCACAGCGGCCGCCACATGACCGCTGAGGAGGTACTGGAGATTGTACGGCAGAAAACGAGCGCCGTCAACATCGCCACCGTCTACCGGACCCTGGACCTGTTGGTGGAGAAGGGGCTGGCGACCCGCACCGACCTGGGCGAGGGCCGGGTAGTCTACGCCACGGTCCGGCACGGGCCCCACATCCACCTGGTCTGCCGCCGCTGCGGGCGGGTACTGGAGGCCGACGCGGCCCTGCTGGCCTCGCTGACCGCTGCCCTGCGGGAGGAGTACCATTTCTGCTGTGACACGACCCACCTGGCCATCACCGGCCTCTGCGAGGCCTGTGAGCAACGTGAAACGTGAGGAGTAAAACGTGAAAGGGTAACTGTTCAGCCCCACCCCTCCCCCAGCGGCTTCGCCGCCACCACCGCAGGCCTTGGCCCGAGGGCGGCGGGGGTGGGGTGAGGAAGCCTGAATAGTTACGTGAAAGGATTTTTAGGAGGTCGTAACTATTCAGCCGATTGAAATTGTCCTCCCTGGGCACTTCGTGCCGGGTGTCGGCCTTCGCCGACACTCTGAGGTCGGCGAAGGCCGACCATCAGCCACAGGCCCAGGAAGGCTGACTTCAGTCGGCACCTGAATGTTACAGGAGGTCATTATGCTCAGGAGCGAAGTCCTTCTTTCCCCGACTCCCATGCACATCCCGGACGGGTTTCTCAGCATGGGCGTCATCATCGTCTGCTGGGTTCTCAGCATCATCGGCATCGGGCTGGCGCTGGCGCGCACCCGAAAGAGCCTGGGGGAGCGACAGGTGCCGGTGATGGGCGTCCTGGCCGCGTTCATCTTCGCCGCCCAGATGCTCAACTTCACCATTGCAGGTGGGACGTCCGGCCACTTCCTGGGCGCAGCGCTGGCGGCCATCCTCCTGGGCCCCTGGGCGGCGATACTGACTATGACCACTGTCGTCGCCCTCCAGGCCCTGCTCTTTCAGGACGGCGGACTGCTGGCCCTGGGAGGCAACATCCTGAATATGGCCGTCATCGGCCCGGTCGTCGCCTACGGTTTCTACCGGGGCGTCCGGACTCTGCTGGGCAACCGCAGGGAGAGCACGCTGGTGGCGGGGTTCGTCGCCGCCTGGGTCTCCATTGTCGTCGCGGCGTTGGCCTGCGCGATGGAACTGGGATTCTCCGGCACCTCCCCCATCGGCATCGCCCTGCCGGCCATGGCCGGCATCCACGCCCTCATCGGCATCGGCGAGGGGCTCATCACCCTGGGCGCCCTGGCGCTGGTGACCGCCACCCGCCCGGACCTGGTGGAGGCGGAGCGGGCACCGGTCCCCGCCGGGATGCGCTGGGTCTGGGGCGGGCTGGCCATCGCCCTCGTGCTGGCTCTGTTCTCCCCCCTGGCCTCCCCCCATCCGGATGGGCTGGAGCGGGTGGCGGAGGACCTGGGCTTCATTGAACGGGCCCAGGAGCCCCTATATCAGGTCATCCCGGACTATGTCTTCCCCGGCATCTCCAACGAGGCGCTGGCGACCATCGCGGCGGGCATTGTAGGGACTCTCATCGTCTACGGCATCGCCGTCGGGCTGGCCGCACTCCTCCGGCGGAGGGAACGGGCGACGGCATGACCGACGTGCCCGGCACTTCTCAAGTGCCTGGCACGTCCAGAGAGTGCCCATGCACCTGCATGCGCTGGATACCTACTTACCCGGCGAGAGCCCCGTCCACCGGTTGGACCCGCGGGTCAAACTGGTACTGACGGTCCTCTTCATCCTCATCGCTGCCCTGATGCCCGACCGGGCCTGGCTGGCCTTCGGCCTGATGGAGGGGCTGGTGCTGGCGGCGGTCGGGCTCTCGCGGGTCGGGCTGGGAGTGGTCCAGAAACGGTCGGCCCTGGCCCTCCCCTTCCTGCTGGCCGCCCTGACCGTGGCCTTCGCCCGGCCGGGGGATATAGGGCACGGGCAAACCGTGCCCCTACCAGGTACTCCATGGGCCGTCAGCGAGGCGGGCCTCTGGCGGTTCCTCTCCATCGTCGCCCGGTCGTACCTGTCGGTTCAGGCGGCGGTGCTCCTGGCCGCCACCACCCCGTTCCCCGACCTGCTCTGGGGGATGCGGGCGCTGAAGGTCCCCCGCATTCTGGTCGCCGTGGGCGGGTTTCTCTATCGCTACCTCTTCGTCCTGGCCGACGAGGCGCGACGGATGATGCAGGCGCGGGAGGCCCGGTCGGCCGTTCCGGCGGGCCGCCGGGGTGGCGGGACCGTCCTCTGGCGGGCCCGGGTGACCGGCGCGATGGCCGGAACCCTCTTCCTGCGGGCCTACGAACGGAGCGAGCGCATCTGGAACGCGATGGTCGCCCGGGGGTACGACGGCGAGGTGCGGGTGCTCTCCGCCCCTGCCCTCCGCCCATCCGACTGGCGGGCCGGAGTGGTCGGCGGATTGCTGCTGATCCTGCTTCTGATTGCCACGCGGACTGGTTTGTAACGACAGCCGCGAAGAAACCAAACCACGAAGGATGCGAAGGAAAACAAAAGGACGCCATATGCGACTTATTTTTCCCAGAGGTATTTGGAGTCCTCTGGGCGCTACACAGGCTTGTCCCTCCCCCATATCCCCCTCCCCGCTGCTGCTGCGCGGCGCGGGGAGGGGGAATTGAGAAGGGTTTGAGGCGGGCGGCTTCGCCGCCCGCCTCAAACCCCTCCTTTTCTCCCCCTTCTCCTCCCCGT
>JAGHZG010000172.1 GCA_017743275.1 Chloroflexota bacterium
CAAAGTGTAACCCAAAAGCCGACCTATGGCAACTTTTCAGACAAGCTCTCAGAGAATCAGAGAATCAGGGAATCGGAGAATCAGAGATCAGAAGTTAGCGGCGGGAGACGCGGGCCTGGGGTAGGCGACGGGATTGCTGCTGGCGCTGTTCGGTGACGATGAGGGCGATGATTTCGTCCACCAGGGCCAGACGATGTTCCAGAACCTCTCGGGGGAGCAGTCGGCGGGCCCGCCAGTACCACCCTTTCGTCTCCCGGGCAGAGGCCAGCGCCACGTTGAAGAACCAGTCCCGCTCCTTGCCGTACCCACGTCCGTGTCCCTCTTCCAGATTGGCACAGACCGAACCGGCACTTCGGATCAGTTGGTCGGCAATGGCCCTCCCTCTGAAGTCTCGCCTCAATTTCTCGCAATCTTCCCAGGCCAGGTCGTAGAGAAACAAGGCCTTGCGGTATCCAAAGAACTGCCAGATCGTTTCCTGCCTGATACGGACGTGGACGCTGGCCTCCCATTCCTCATAGGTCATTTCTGCCTCCTGCAGGAGAATCAGAAGAATCAGAAGAATCAGGAGAATCAGGAGAATCAGAAGAATCAGGAGAATCAGAAGAATCAGAAGAATCAGCGATTCTATTGATTCTTTGATTCTATGATTCTTCTGATTCCCTCCACGATGAGGGCGTATCCGGTACACCGGCACAGGTTGCCCGAGATGGCCTCCCGAATTTCCTCCTCGGTGGGGTTGGGGTTTCGGTCCAGCAGCGCCTTCGCTGAGACCACAATCCCCGGAATGCAGAAGCCACACTGGACCCCGCCGCTATCCGCCAGCGCCTCCTGGATGGGATGGGGGTGGTCCACCGTCCCCAGTCCGGCGGCGGTGGTGATTTCGGCCCCGTCGGCCTGCCAGGCCAGCACCAGGCAACTGTTGACAGCCCGGCCGTTCAGCAGGACGGCGCAGGCGCCGCAATCTCCCTTCTCGCAGCCATTCTTGACGTCCGTATACCCCAGGTCCCGCAGGGCGTGGAGCAACGTGACGTTTGGCTTCAGCGCGACCTGATGGGTCCGGCCGTTGATGGTCAGGGTGATCAGTTTGGGTTGCATGTTGCCTCCTCGGAGTAGGGGGTGTGGATTAGGGAGTATGGAGTATGGAGTAGGGAGTAGGGAGTAGGGATTAGGGGGGCAGCGCGACGGCGCTCAGTGCGGGCAATCAGGCCGTTCAGAATCTTGCCGACGGTCTCGGCCTGTGCCAGCAGTTCCTTTTGGGCTTTGGAAGGGAAGTACCCCAGGTCCTCGGAGAGGATGCAGTAATACTTCAATTCCTCCAGAGAACCTTCCGCGATGTTGTAGAAGTGGATTTTCTCCCGGACGCCGCGCCGCTTGAACCCCTCGGCGATGTTGGCAGGGATGGATACAGCCGCCCGACGCATCTGGGCCACCAGCCCGAAGCGCTCATGGTTTGGGAACTGCTCCGTAACGCGGTAGACCATAATGACCAACTTGTGTGCCTCCCGCCAGGCATCCAGTTGCTGGAAACTGTCAATCTTCCCCATACTCCCTACTCCTTACTCCCTACTCCATAATCCCTCCAGCGCCCTCCGCACCAGCACTTCCGTGACATGTCGGCGGTAGGCGGCAGAGCCGCGAATGTCGTCAATGGTGCGAGTGGCCTCCGCGGCCAGACGGGCAGCCTGGGCGATGACCTCCGGCATAAGGGACTGGCCCTCCAGCGCGCGCTCCGCCTCCCATGCCCGGATGGGGGTGGGAGCCACCGCGCCCAGGGCAATCCGCGCCGCCCGACAAAGGCCGCCTCCCCATCCATACTCCCTACCCCCTAACCCATACTCCCTACTCCCTAATCCATACTCCCAATCCACCCGCACCGCGCTGTTCACCACTGCGATGGCGTTGGCCTTCCGCAGCGCGACCTTGAAGAAGCGGGCGCGGGAGTGGGCGGGCGGCAGGGGGATGCGGATGGCGGTGATCAACTCGTGGGGCTGGCGGACGGTCCGCCGCACGCCCAGGAAGAAGTCCTTCAGGGGGACGCGGCGGGTGCCCTCCCGGCTGGCCAGTTCCACCTCCGCGTCCAGCACCAGGAGCGGCGGGGCCATATCGGCCGCGGGGGACGCATTGGCCAGGTTCCCGGCGACGGTGGCCCGGTTGCGGACCAGGGGGCTGGCCAGGGTCCGGGCGGCCTCCCGGAGCACCGGGGCATACCGGGCGACCAGCGGGTCATCCAGAACCTCGGCGACCGTCACCCCACCGCCGATGACCAGTATCCCGTCCTCCTGGCGGATACCGCCCAGTTCGGGCAACCCCGCCACGTTGACCAGACACGCAGGCCGGTAGCGCCCGCCCCGCAGGTCAGGGATGACGTTGGTCCCGCCCGCGATGGGCATCCCGTCCGGCGCCCGCTCGGCCAGCATCTCCAGCGCCTCCGCCAGCGTCCGGGGCATCAGCAGTTCAAATTCGGGCAACATCATGCCTCCTTTGAAGATGGGGACATAGATCAACGCAAGTTTTACCACTGTTGCCTGGTACCCTTACGATCGTTCCGTGTTGCTTCTTCATCACTGCTCTCTTTGATAATAACCAGAGCACTCATAGGCTGCTCTTCGGGCATTCTCGGGATTCCCCCGCCAATTAGTTGTTGTACGTATAGTGGTGGCTCCTCAACCAGTTCAACGCCTGCATCTCCCCTCTCTGTATTTCCAACGCTTTGCCACCAGTGGAATGCGCGCTGGGGCAAATCACCCGTTGGGCCACATACGGTACGACACCATGGCGACATATACCGGAACAAATCTCTCAGTGCTGTTGGCTGGCCTTGTTGTGCGAGTTCCTTATACTAGCGTTGCTGGAATCCATGAACATCCAAAAGATGAGGGGCGAGGACAACCCTTATGGCAAAGACAATCCAGAGGACAAAGTTGGGCTAAGATTTGCAGTTCAAGATAATAGATGCAACAACGATAGTTGCCAAGACAATCAATGCAACAACGACAGCCGTCGGGACAGACACGGCGATGATAGTAGCGACGGCGAGGCCAGGCATCAAGGCAAGGATGAAAAGTGTACAAGCAATACAAGGGCACAACCTTCGGGTTAGAATTTAACGAGCTTTGAATCAGAGCATCGTACTGGTATTGTTGACGGTTGTTGCGAGAATAGAGATAAGGGTATTTGAGACTTGAAGGTTCTATGACCTTTGCTTGTATTCTCAATCCAAACCACTTGCGACTGGAACCGGTTAGCCAGAACTCCATATCGGCACCAGTCTGAGATTCTTGTTGTCTTGTAAATTTATGAATTAGAATCTCCTCGGGATGTTTGCGTCTCAAGGTCAACAAAATGTGATCCGTAATGGTTGTTTCCTCCCACCGTATTGAGTTTTCGTAACATTGACGGAGTTTTGTCCAAACGAAGTGTGACAAACTGCGAAAGGTGTCGCACAGGTCTCTCTTACGCATCCTATTCCTCCGCGATTGGGGTGCTAAATTGTGTGTTCTCTCTCCACAGACACGAAGATCAGCAAAACTCCCATGAAAGCCACTGAATCAATCCTGCCTTTCCCACGAAGATCGCTCCTCCCGAAAGAATGCCTCTCCTCCTCCCAGAGATGCCCGTGCCTCAGCACCCAGCCCGTACATCCACTCGCTCCAGTTTTCCGGCTCCGGGAGCAACCGAACACTGCCTTCCTCAATCAGGACCAACAGTCGCCCACCGGGCTTCACGCCCAGGGCCTCACGGGCCGCTTTGGGAAGGACGATTTGATTCCGGCGGTTCAGGCGAACCACTGGCATTCCTTCTCCCCGTGCGCGAACCTCACAATCCCTTTGCGCAATCCATGACCGCCCGCACGATTGCCGCGTAGCCCGTGCAGCGGCAGAGATTCCCCTTCAGGTAGTCCCGCACGTCCTCCTCGGTGGGGTGGGGGACCTCCTCCAGCAGACTCTTCGCCGTCAGCAGCATGCCGGGGGTGCAGTAGCCGCACTGGAAGGCGGCATGCTGGATGAAGGACTCCTGCAGGGGGTGGAGTTCTCCGTCCTGCCCCGCCAGTCCCTCCACCGTCAGGACCTCGCTCCCGTCGGCCGCGACGGCCAGGACCAGACAGGCGAGGGCCAGGCGGCCATTCACGTGGACAGTGCACGCGCTGCATTCGCCGATGCCGCAGCCATACTTGGTGCCGGTCAGGTGGAGTTTCTCCCGCAGGACGTTGAGGAGCAGTTCGTTGGGGGCCACCCACACCCGCCGCCGCTCCCCGTTCACCGTCAGGTGGACCTCCACCTCCTGGTCGGCGCGGATGTGGCGGGGCGCGCGGGGCGGGAGAGCGGCCGACGGCGGAGAAGCGGGCGCCGCCGGAGACGGCCCGGCGGGCTGCCCGGCCCGCTCCCAGGCCCGATGCAGACCGTCATAGGCCAGGACGCGGGTGATCTCCCGCCGGTACCAGGCCGCGGAGCGGACGTCGTCTATCGGGCTGACCTCCTCCGAGGCGACCCGCGCCGCCTCCAGGACGACCTCCTCGCAGAAGGCCTGGCCGATGAGGACGGCCTCCGCCTTCCGGGCCCGCAGCGGGGTCGGCGCGACGGCCCCGAAGACCAGCCGCGCGTCGGCGATGCGGTCGCCCTCCCGGACCAGCACGACGGCGGCATTGACCTTCGCCAGGTCGGCCGTGACGCGGGTGATTTTCAGGAACGCCCCGCCCGTCCCCAGACGTGGCGGCGGCAACTCCACCGTCACCAGCAGTTCCCCCGGCTCCAGAACGGACCGCCCCGGCCCCAGGAAGAACTCCTCCACCGGCAGACGGCGCTCCCCCTTCGGCCCGCGGAGGACGGCCTCCGCGTCGTACGCGATGAGGGCGGGGGCCGTATCGGACGCGGGGGACGCGTTGCCCAGGTTCCCGCCGAGGGTGCCCATGACCTGGACCTGCGTCGTGCTGAAGGACGCGCAGGCCTCCGCCAGGACCGGGTAGCGGGCCCGCACCCACGGGTCGTTGCGCAGCGTCCGGATGGACGTGCGCGCGCCTATGCGGGTGTGGCCGTTCTGGGCCTCTATCC
>JAGHZG010000173.1 GCA_017743275.1 Chloroflexota bacterium
CCTTGATGGCGCACTCCCGCTCCCGACGGGCCCGGGCCTCCTGCGACGAACTCATCCGGGAATCCCAGGACAAACTCTTCGCCTACCACCGCCGCCAGGACGCCGGGGAGGAGATGGACGCCGCCATCCGGCAGGAGGAGGAAAACCTGAAGGCCCTGCTTCGAGAGCAGAGGGAGCGCCTGGCCGAACTGGAGAAAGAGCGGCAGGTGGACGGCCTGGAGCCGGAACTGGAGGCGGTGGCCCTCATCCTGCCGAAGCCCCCGGCGTTGGAAGCCCCCGGCGCGGGGGAAGAGGCCCGGCGGCGGGTGGAGGAGGCGGGGATGCGGGTGGCGATGAAGTACGAGCGGAGCCAGGGCTGGACCCCTGAGGACGTGAGCCGGGACTTTCTGGGGTACGACATCCGGTCCACCTCGCCCGCCGGGACCCGGTACATTGAGGTCAAGGCCTTTGCGACCACCGGCCCCCTGGAACTGACGCCCCACGAGTGGCAGATGGCCCGGCGGCTGGGGGAGGCATACTGGCTCTACGTGGTGGAGGACGCCCTGACGGCCCCCCGTCTCCACCGGATACCGGACCCGGCCCGGCGCTACCAGCCCCAGGCCGTGATGGGCGTCGTCAAACTGGTCATTGAGGACTGGAAGGGAGATTCGGAGCGATGACCGGACTCTGGTTGACGACCCAACCCGAAGGGCAGTTCCTGGAACGCAAGAGTTGCTACGACCGGACAGGCGTGACCCCTCGTCCCCGCCCCATCCCCGAGGTGGTGCGCGACGTTGCAGAAGCGCTGGTTGCGATGGCCAATGCCGACGGCGGGACCATCGTGTTAGGCGTGGAGGACGACGGAGCGGTCACCGGAGTCCCGGACAGGTATCACCCGGACACCGTCCGGCGGCAAATTCAGGACCTCGTCCGCCCCCGGCTCCATTTCCGTTTCTCAGAAGTCCCTCTGGAGGGGCAGCGCGTCTGGGTGTTTGAGACCGATTGGAGCGCAGAGGTGCATCAACTCACAGATGGGCGGTATCTTCTGCGGGTGGGCTCCCAGAGCCTGCCCTTCCCGGCCGGGGACATTGAAGCGATGAAACGTTCCCGTCTGCAACGGGCCACGGAGATGCAGTTCCTTCCCGACGCCACCCTGGCAGACCTGGACCTGGCTCTGGTAGAGGAACTGGCCCACAAAAGCGGGATGCTTCTTCCCCCGGAGGACCTTCTGGTTCGGTATCAACTGGCCGAGAAGACCAACGGTCAGTTGCGCCTTACCCTGGCCGCCGTGCTTCTCTTTGCCCGAGACCCAACCCGCTGGCATCCCCGCTGTGGGATAGAATTCATTCGGTGGGAAGGCACCGAACGCCGGACCGGCGCGGAACTGAACATCGTGAAACGCATCCGTATGGAAGCCCCCCTGGTCCGGCTCCTGGAAGAATCCTACCGGACCATCCAGCAGCACATCCCGGAACGGCAGCGCCTGGTGGACCTGTTCTTTGAGGAGCGGTTGGAATACCCGCCCTTTGCCTGGCAGGAGGCCATCGTCAACGCCGTGGCGCACCGGGATTACCGCCTCCACGGCATCGGCATAGAGGTCCACCTGTTTGACGACCGAATGGAAATCTGGAGTCCCGGGGAACTGGTGGAGCCGGTGACCCTGGAACGGCTGAACCGGCGGGAGCGCGTCCACGTCTCCCGCAACCCCCGCATCGTGCGGGTGCTTGTCGCTTTTGGCTACATGCGGGAACTGGGCGAAGGCATCCCGCGCATGTTTGAAGTGATGGAGCGGGAGGGCCTCCGATCTCCGGAGTTTCGTCTGGAAGGGGGACGGTTTGTCGTCACCCTGTGGAACACCCCGATTTACCGTCCCGAAACCATGCGGTGGCTCCGACAGTTTGAGGGAAAGAAGTTGACCCCCAATCAACGGCGTCTTCTGGCCTACGCATATGAGCACGGCAGACGTTTCACCAGCCGGGCGTACCAGAAACTGGTGAACGTGGACCTCTACACCGCCAGCCGCGACATCAAAGACCTTATGCGCCAGGGCATCGTACAACTCACCCGCCCCCGAGGGCGAGTCTACGAAGTAGTGGCCGAACCCGTGACATCCGAGAAACCACCCGAGTTCGTTGCCCTGGAACCCATCTTAAGGGAGCATGGATTTATCAAAAACGAGGACATCAGGAGAGTTTTGAACATTTCTACCTGGCAGGCAAACTGGATCGCTCGTAAACTGGTTTCCCTGGGTTGGCTGGAGCCGGAGGGAAAAAAAAAGGGAAGGCGCTATAGGCCAGGCAGGCGTATTATTGAGAGTTCTTAAGGAGTTATTGAGAGGTCTCGTCAAATTCGGGTGAATAAAACAACTCTCAAAATGTACCGTAAGGAGCGGGTATGATGGTCCCTGAACAACTGCGTCGGCTCATACAGCAAGGCGAAAGCATGGATGTGGAGTTCAAAGGCGAATCTCAGCGCCCGCTCTCCGATGACGACATTGTCAGGGCGGTAGTGTGTCTGGCGAACCGGCCCGGAAGCGCCAGCGGCTGGCTTCTCATCGGCGTGGAGGATGATGGGCGGATCACCGGCGCCCACCCCCGCCACGGGAACAGCACCGACCCCCTGCGCCTTCAGGCGCTCATTGCCAACCGCACCCGCCCATCCCTTTCCGTCCAGGTGCATGTGGTGCCCCTGCAACCGGAGGGCGTGGAAATCATTGCCATTGAAGTTCCACCTTCTCGCACCCCTGTCGGCACCGCCGACGGCGCCTATCTGCGGCGCGCCATCGGCGGGCGAGGCAGGCCCGAATGCGTCCCGATGCACTTCCACGACATCCAGTCCCTGCAGGCCACCCGGGGGCTTCTGGACTACTCCGCCGTAGTCGCGGAAGGCGCCACCTGGGACGATTTGGACCCCCTGGAGTTTGAGCGCTTCCGGCGGTTTGTGCGGGAAAGCCGGGGACGGGGAGACGAAACCCTTCTGGAACTCCCCGATGAGGAACTGGCGAAGGCCCTGGGCGCTGGGGAGGCCAACCACGCCGTCACCCGCATTCGCGTGCTGGGCCTGTTGCTTTTTGGCCGGGAAGCGTCTTTGCGCCGTTTTCTCCCTGCCCACGAAGTCGCCTTTCAGGTGCTTCGGGGAGACCGGGTGGAAGTCAACGAGTTTTTCCGCTATCCCCTGTTGCGCGTGATGGAAGAGGTGCTCCTGCGCTTTCGCGCCCGCTACCGCGAAGAGGAGGTTATGGTGGGACTGCTGCGGGTGGGCGTGCCCGAATACTCCGAACGAGCGTTCCGCGAAGCCGTCGCCAACGCCTTGATCCATCGCGACTACACCCGCCTGGGCGCCGTTCACATCCAGTGGTATGACGACCGCATTGAGGTCACCAACCCCGGCGGCTTCCCGGAAGGGGTGCATTTAGGCAACATCCTGGTGACCCCACCCCGCCCCCGCAATCCCCTCTTGGCGGACGCCTTCAAGCGAGCAGGCGTGGTGGAACGCACCGGGCGAGGTATTGACATTCTGTTCACCGAACAACTCCGCAACGGACGCCCCGCTCCCTCCTACGAGCGGAGCACACCGACAGACGTCGTCCTGGTGCTCCCTGGCGGGCAGGCCAACCTGGCCTTTGTCCGGCTGGTGGTAGAGGAGAATCAGGCCGGACGCCCGCTGAGGCTGGACGAACTGCTCCTTCTCAATGCCCTCTGGCAGGAGCGGAGCCTGACGGTGGCGCAGGCCTCCCGCCTTCTGCAAAAGCCCGAACCCGATGCCCGCGCCGCTCTGGAACGGTTGGTGGAAGCCGGCCTGGTGGAGGCCCGGGGCGAACGCAAAGGGCGCACCTACCACCTCTCGGCAGCCACCTACCGCCGACTGGGGGAGCCTTCCGCCTACGTGCGCCAACGAGGCTTTGAACCGCTGCAGCAAGAGCAAATGGTGCTCCAGTATGTGCAAAAATACGGGCGCATTACCCGGGCCGAAGCCGCAGAACTGTGCCGTCTCTCTCCCCCTCAAGCCTACCGGCTCTTGCAGCGCCTGGTGAAAAGCGGTAAACTGGTCCAGCACGGGCGAAAAAAGGGATCCTGGTATGAACGGCAAGCGTAAAATAACCACGCGTCGTTACTACATAACGACGCGCGCATATATTTGCGACAACGGGCAATCGGGCATGATTATGAGCAGGACCGGGTGAAAATGAGTGCAACTGAGGCACGATACCGTCCCTGACCGGTTGATCTTCCGCCGCAGCAAACGCATTATCCAACCGTCTTAGCCGGTTATCAAACCGTCTCCGCAAATTTGTTTCAAAATGAGAGTGTGCGATAATAAAGACCATCGGCATTCAGAGCACAGTGACCGGGATGAACAACGCCAATCAACCTCTCAGCGGCCACCTACCGCCGCCTGGGGGAGCCCTCCGCCGACGGTTTGAAATCAGGACACGGATGCACACGGGTCTCACCGATGAGCACGGCAACTACCCGCCAGGGGGCTCCGGTCACGTGCATACAAAATACCGGCAAAGGTATGCCGGCCGCCAGGCCTGCATGCAGGCTGACAGCCTGCGCTACGTCATCTGCAAACCGATGCGGGTAGTAGTTACATCCGTGAACATCCATACCATCCGTGCCCATCCGTGTCCCATTGAACCGAATCCACCGGTAGCCAGAAACGGAGATAGACTATGACGGAGTCCCGTTTCCTCATAGAAACCCTCCTCCCCCTGCGGGAACTCTCCGAAGAGGCCCGCCGGGAGAAGGCCATCCGCCACGGCCACATCTCCACCCTCCACGTCTGGTGGGCCCGGCGGCCCCTCGTGGTGGCCCGCGCCGCCGTCCTGGGCGCCCTGCTCACCGAAGAGGCCGGGGTGGACGAGAACTTCATCGCCCGCCTCTGCCGCTGGGAGGTCCACGACGGCGACCCCGCCGGCCGCTACCTCCTGGACCAGGCGCGCGCCTTCATCCGCCAGCGCTTCGGCGAGACCCCGCCCCGGGTGCTGGACTCCTTCGCCGGGGGCGGCTCCATCCCCCTGGAAGCCCTCCGCCTGG